>JBPYDQ010000268.1:0-6087 GCA_051986135.1 Terriglobales bacterium
GCGATCCAAGAGAGTCAGCCAGGTCGATGAAATCCGAGCGGCCCACAACAATCAAGTCCAGGGGCGTTTCCGCCTTTACCGACGCTGGGTATGTCGAGTTTCCCCCGGAGAACCGCAGGAACACACCGAGTGGTTCAATATCAAGGCCTTTGCCAAGCGCGCCGAGGTCGTGGCCGAACACTTGACATGACATAAAGGCAGCCGGATCTTCCTCGAAGGCCGGCAACGGACCGAGTCCTGGGATGACAAGCAATCGGGCGGCAATAAGTACATGATGTTCGTTTACTCCGACAACATCGAGTTCCTGGGTGAATCTCAACGGGATGGCCAAAAGGGCGAGCTCACGCGAGACCAGTTCTACAGCCGGAAGATCCCACGATGATCACCGACAGCGATGTTCCGTTTTGAGCAGCTGCAAACTCGGCTCCTACTCCCTCGCTAGTGTGCCAATTACCCACAACTTGATTACAGCCAAGGAGACTTCTCTCCATGAAGAAACTCAGCAACGAAGAACTGCTGGTCGAACTGGAAGTGCCATTTCCGGTTGGCCAGGTTCTGTGGCGGGTGACCAGCCATACCAATCTATTCCGATTGCTTCCACTACTGTGGATCGGGATGATCAGTCACACTGTTGATCACGAGTTCGGCCTTTATCTCATTGGTGAAAAGTCAGTCGGGAGCAACCAGAGGATGTCTGCCTTTTCCAGTGTCTTCTCAGTCTCTTCCGACTTGATCACGTCTTGAAACTCGGGATCGTGGCGAAAAGCATCCCAATTCTTGTCCGCTTCCTGCCTGCTCGCATGGGCAAACAAGAAGACGAAGGAATTATCCTTTGCATCTTCCGTTGTCCAGTAACCGACGACGCTGAGAGTATGCCGGGCAAGAATCTTGGACGTGTGATCGCGGAATCGTGATTCCATCACCGGCAACTTTCCCGGGGCCGCATGGTAAATCCGGAGTTCGAAGACGCGATTACTGTCAGCCATAACGGCAAGAGGCCGGAGCATTCTTGTCACAACAAACCCGCCTGCAGCGAGCACGACCAAGCTCATCGTTAGTACAGCTAACTGCTTCGTCTTACAGTGCACGTCCATACTTTGCTCCTTTCGATCAAGCGATCTTCAGCTCCCAGTTTGGCGACCGGAACTAGCGGGGTGCGCGGATTCGACGGGAACGAATTCTCTCGATTCCTCCCAGTACCTGCAAGCAGTTCAATAACGTCGCCTTGGCGTGTTCGTAATTCTTGCCACCTGCGGACCGAATCAGCCGCTTTTCAATCCTCGCCCGCACTCCGCGACCGAGTTGCACGCATGCCCGGCCTCGTTGCGCGAGACGAATGCGCTTTGCGCGTCGATCTTTGTCTGTTACTGCCTCAACGAGCCGCAAATGAATCAACTCAGCCACTATCTTCGACGCGGCTTGTTGTGTGACGTCCATCCGTTTTGCCAATTCGGTGATGGTGCGATCCGATTCGATCAGGTGCTGGATGACGTAGCCGTGACTCTGCCGGACGCCTTTGAACCCTGCCTTCCAAGTCTGCTCCATGACAAGCTCGTTGACTCTGAGTCCAAGGAAGAATCCGAGATAGGGCAGCTCCAGGTGATTGAGAACAACGCGCTCGCTTGACTGCACATCCATGGTTGTGTATCCCCTACTGCCACGTTTCGATGTCTAACCCGTCCTATGCCTCAGAGAAGCTGCGCTACATCCATCGCAACCCGGCGAAGCGCAGACTGGTTCCTTCGCCGGAGCTATGGCGCTGGAGCAGTTTCCGGTTCTGCTGACCGGGAGAGAGAGGCCCGGTCAAGGTAGGGACCTGAATACCCCACCCTTTGCTGCGCACCCGAAATCGTAGTGACGCTGGCAAAGAAACCGAACGCTGGCTCGTTGGTTGCGGGGTGGCCACCCGTCCTGTGCCCTTTTTCTCGCGGATCATTCGCAGGGCTTGGAAACCGGAGCTGCGGATCTCTCTTTGTCTTGGATCACCATCACCCGAGAAAATTTCCAGGAGCCGTCGGGCTGTTGCCGCATCACCCGCATGACTTTCCCCTGGCCTATTTCGGTCTTACCATTTGTTTCCGTCTTGTACGAAAAGTAGCCCCATTCAAAGGCCCAATTGCCGTGGATTTGGAGATCCTGAATCTCGAGCTCGGCGCATAGCCAGCGTTCGCGCGGCCCGATCTTCGCTTCCCAGCGCTTATCGTCCTCGTAGATGACGTTCCTGCCGACCTCTGCAGGACGGCCGGCCTGAATGCGGACCGCTTCAGGATCCCACAGCTTTTTCAATTCGTCTGCTTTGTCGGACAGCGTAGCGTCCCTGTCCTGCTGATGCAGTTTCTCGATGCCCGCGCGCGCTTTCTCGTCCGAAACAACTTTCTTGGAGAACGCCGCAGCGCCCACTACGAGCACACAAACGCCTGCGAGCTGCCATAAACGCCCATGTATTCTCAAATCATCCTCCTTCGATCACAATGCTCGACTTTAATCGCGAGCCGTTTTGACTGCACAACCATGGTTGTGTATCATATTACACTGCCCTTGGAAATATGGGGGGCACGATGCTTACGAATGTTCAACTCGCTCAGCAATACATAGCTGCGATTGCGGAAGGGAAGACAGGAGACTCTTTGGCCAGTTTCTTTACATCGGATGTGACGATCACGGAAATGCCGAATCGCATTAAGCCGCACGGATCGACTTCCGACCTCGCGAGAGCTCTTGACGCGTCGAAGCGCGGACAACAACTCTTCAGCCGACAGACTTACACGATCACCAACATTCTCGGAAACGGGGATTGGGTCGCGCTGGAGATGGACTGGAGTGGGACCACGGCAGTTCCCATTCAGAACCTTCCGCCAGGCAGCGAGCTGAAAGACAAGGCTGCGATTTTCCTGCAGTTTCGCGACGGTCGAATCGCGCGGCAGCGCCACTACGATTGCTTTGATCCGTGGTGATGGGCAAATTGTCAGAATTGCAGGGGAACACAACAATGAACTTCTTTTGCGGGACAGCAAGCTTACTAAATACTGGATCGGAAGCGCCCAGAAGTTTTTTCCTATCGCCCCGGGCTTCGGCCTGCGACGCGCTCACGAGGTGCAATCGCCGGCAAACTCGCTTGAAACGGACCGATTCGCTTTGCTGGGCAAGGTGGCGGCCATCGATAGCCCGTATACAACAGACCAAGAATGATAACGGTCGATAAAATTAAACCCTGAAGAAATCCGAAGGCCGGGAGCGAAGATGCACCGACTGGGAGATATGCATTGGGCTCGGCCAGCGCAGCGGTAGAAGGGCTGCCCTCGATCCAGCAGCGAACGATCGCTACGCTCGTGTCGCCGAAGATCAGCGGCCATTCCGCAGGTTCGGCTGCTTCTGCCACTTCCAGCATCTCCGAGGCGAAACGCCTCCTGAACGTGGGAGGATAGAGTTGCAGCATGAGCCGGTAAGTGCCGAGCAAGTATTGGCGAGTATTCATACGCCCCTCTCATCCAACTTGCCCAACCGCGTGCGGGCGACATCCACGACTCGACGAAGACGTCGAATCTCGTGGCGCAGCACTCGTTCTCCGTTGGCTGTCAGATGGTATTCGCGCCTGGTATCGCCATTTTTTAGCTGCCGTTCGCTCTCACCCACCCAGCCATTAGCCAGCAAGCGATCCAAGTTCGCGTACAGCGTACCAGGCCCCAACTTGTACTGACCTCCAGACTGGCGCTTCACCGCCTGCATAATTCCGTACCCGTGAAGATTGGACTCGGCAAGCGCGAGAAGGATATGCAGCGCGGCAGACGACAGCGGACGATCTTCTGCTTTCATATCAGACAATGATATATCATAACTTGACATATATAGTCCAGTTCTGATATATCACGTTTCGATATGTGAGCACACACTCGCCTGATTACGGAAGGAGAAACTTATGAATTGCTCTTTACCATGCCTAATGTGGCGCGGCTTAATGTGGTGCGCGCTTGCACCCGTTGCAATGACTTTGTTCGTTTCCGTAGGAACAAATCTTCCCAGCCAGGCCCAAACGCAGAACCAGCCTCCGACTCCGGCGCAATCCCGTGCCGAGGAGATGCTGCGAATGTGGAACGACATCGGAAACAAACTTATCGACATGGCGCAGGATTTTCCCGAAGACAAGTACGACTTTAAAGTGCAGAAGGACGAGCGCACCTTTGCCCTGAATCTTCTGCACGCCGCCGCACTAGATTTTGTCCTGATACGGAAGATCTCAGGATCGAACCTCGGACCCGACTTCGGTGAGGGCGACAATCCTTCGCGTGATCAGTTCAAGACCAAGCCCGACGTAGTCAGGTTTGTGCGGGAAGCCGTCGCCGACGGCGCGAAAGTGATTCAAGAGCAAGGCGACGCAGGGCTGGACAATACAACTAAGTTTTTCGGCAACCGCCTAGCGCACAACTCCAACATCTGGACCTTCGCCATCGAGCACAGTGGCGAGCACTACGGCCAGCTCGTCGTTTATTACCGCGCCAACAACCTTGTGCCGCCCGACACGCGGCGCAAGAACCAGTGAGAATTTTTAAACTCCGCAAACGAGGATGGTGACTTCCATGAAACGGACACAAATCTTCATGTTATCGGCAGTGTTGATGGTCTGCGCGCTGGCGACGTGGCGGTTGAGCCAGAACGTGGCAGCGGCGAGCTCGCCCCAGCAGCCGTCACAGCCTGCACCGACATTGGCTGCGAACATCGATAGTCAGGTTAGCAGAGTCGAAAAGCTGATTGTCGCCGTTGCCGAAGCCATGCCGGAGGACAAATTCAATTTCACTCCCGAAAGTCTGAAGATTCCGGGGAGCGACTACGCAGGTGTGCTTACGTTTGCCGGGCAGGTCAAGCACGTCGCGGCGGGGAACTATTTTATCTGGTCGGCGGTCACGGGCGACAAACTGGCTGAGGAATTATTCAACGATGGCCGCGGGCCGGACAATTTGAAAAGAAAAGCGGAGATCATTCAGTTCCTGAAAGATTCGTTCGCGCTGGGTCACAAGGCAGCGGCAACATTGACGCCGGAAAACATGCTGCAGAGCACCGGCAGATCGACGCGCATCAGCATGGCGACGTTCTGTGTAGGGGAGGCCTACAACCACTATGGACAGATGGTGGAGTATCTGAGGATGAATGGAATCGTGCCGCCGGCCAGCCGGGAGAAATCCGACTGACTGTGATTCCGAGTTTCGAAGCAAATTTCGAACAAACTGAGGGAATCTCAGCGCATGGGTAAAATCAAGGAGGCTATCGAGATCTACAAGCTCAATCGAATGGTGTACCCAGAAGCGGCTGACGCAACTGACGACCTCGCCGACGTTTATCTGGCCGATGGACAGAAGAACCTTGCCAGGCAGTATGCCGAGAAGACGTTGGAGCTTTTGCATGTTCATTCAGGGCCGGGAGCATTCTGGAACGACACAGCACAAAGACGCGGTGACACCTGCGACGATGCAAAGGACGTGCTCAAGAAAGTGGAAGGGAAATCGCAATAAGACTCTCTTCCTCGGTGAGCGTCCGTCGCCGTTGTGTTTTGGGGCCAACCGTAAAAATGCACATTTGGGAGATCCAATGATGGTGGACCAATCCTATCCGTCTAGACGGTTGTTGCTGTTCACGACATTTCTTTTGTTTTTCAATGGGCCAGCTTTCCGCGCAGTCGCCTGCCGTCACAACGAGCGCAGCATATCGCGATGGATGAAACGTGCTCCACGGAAACCCGATCTTTCGAAACGATGGCTTGTTTTTCCCCGGAACCACCGCGAAGCTATCGCCGCCATTGAAGTAGGGATTCCTACGCAGCCTTCTGAAGTGTCAAAGATAAAAGATATGGTCGAGGTGAAATCCCGTCGGGATCGAAGAGGCGCTTCAGCTGTAGCAGTCGGCCGGTGTTGGCGTCGTAGGCATAAGCCGTCTGTTCGTAGTCGTCCGGTCCCAGCACAATGGGATAACCCCCAGGTAACGCATGCGGCGCCAGGTTTTCGGACAGGGTTCGCGCCCTTCTTCGCTCACTGAACCACTTGCTTTACGAAAACACAGCAGGTGGGGATTACGCTACTCTCTTCTTCGCCGAATACG
>JBPYDQ010000269.1:0-3075 GCA_051986135.1 Terriglobales bacterium
TTTTGGGGACATCGAGTTCTTGTCGATGCTTCCGGCGGTTCATTTTCATTCATCTCTCTTATCCACACATGACGTGATCAATGTCACGCCTTTTAACCATAACGTTCACCACCGCGGTCTTTGGAACCGAAGCAGCTTATGGCAGTTTGAAGCCTCCTCCTACAAGGCGGCTCCGAAGGGCCCACCTTCATCTTTCGTACAACATGGCGCTCACGCGCCTTCTTGACACAATCCCTACCAAAAACTCCATTCGTGCACGTCCAACGTTGCCGAAGCCTCTTCGATAGCCAAAGATGATTGCGACTGGCACTAATCCGTTCTCTGACCGCGTTTGAGACAGAAGTAGGGTAACAATCCAGACGTTGCGCGAGGAATCGAGTGCCCATTCATTTGGCGATTCGCTCGTAGCGATGGTGCAAGCCATCGACCTGGGGAACTTCCACGATCCGGCCTATCTCCGGCGGTTGAACGGACCTACTGATCGGGGCGTCTTTGTCTAAAGACAGGTGAGTTCTCTTCCGCTCGTAGTAGTCGCATCGAAGAATGTTTTAGCTGGCTGAAGACCATCGCGTTGTTGCGCAAAGTGCGTCATCGCGGAACCTTGAAGGTAGATTGGATCTTTACGTTCGCGTGCGCAGCCTATAACCTGGTGCGCATGCGAAACCTGATGGCTGCGACAGTTCCGGCGCAGTAAGTTCGGGCCGTAGTGTCTTCGAACGAAGCGGGAACGCCGAGTTGGGACGTGCAGCGGAACAAAAACCACCGAGAAAATAGATTCACAACTCAAAACTAGTGCATGGGGAAAAGAATCACTCGCTTAACGCACTTTTTTCCGCAGCCTGCTAGTACTTGCTCCTCCGACCCGAATTCATCCGTGTGACAATGTTACGAAGCCTCTCCGTATCTTGTTGATTCCAAAGTCTGCCGGGCTTTTGGCGAACGACACCCCATGAAAATAGCTAAGTGATTGTGGCGTCTTGCCTTAGCTTATTTTCCCCACTGTTCGCAACGAGGCCGGGGGTTCGAATCCCTCTCGTCCACCAGATTACAAAACTTGGTCGCCTATCTGTCAGGCCGTTCAAACGACTTAACCCCTTTTCCCGGAACCGAGCATCAAGCCCTTTTTGCGATTGCGGCTTTGTATTGCATGCCCGCCAGCAGTGTAATACAATGAAACTTATGAAGACGCTGACCGTGCGTCTGCCCGAGCCCCTCGTCGCAGACATCGAGGCAGAATCTCGCGGGCGAAAGATCTCAAAATCGGACGTAGTCCGCGAGCGACTGGAACTCGCACCTCGTCTGCGCCGGCGGCGCACCGCCTCGCTCAGTGCCATCGCCGATTTGGTCGGATCAGTTGACGGCCTACCGAGCGACTTGGCTGCACGCAAGAAGGCTCATTTGCGAAGCACGGGTTATGGCCAGAAACGTCCTCGTTGACGCCGGCTTCGTGGTGGCGCTGCTTAGCAAACGCGACACTTATCACGCATGGGCCGCCAGCCAGGCGTCCGATTTCCCTCCACCTTGGTCGACGTGCGAGGCGGCTCTCTCTGAGGCGTACCACCTCCTGGGAGAGCGTGGGGCTCCAGGGATTGGCGCAATGCTTCGCCGACGTGCCCTCGATATCAGCTTTCAGGTCGCCGAGCACCTGGAGCCCGTCACGAAACTGATCGAAAAATACTCCAACATTCCCATGAGCCTCGCTGATGCCTGCCTTGTTCGTATGACGGAAATCTTCGCTGATCCCATCATTCTAACGACAGACCGGGATTTCCGAATTTATCGTCGCCATAGCCGCCAAGTCATTCCTTGTGTGACGCCGGAATAAGCGCTTGCGACCGCTTGACGGACCGGTCAGGAGGCCGTCATCGATGAGAAACTCCAGTGATTGGTTAGTGGGGCGAGTCGGGCAATTCAGGGCCTTCCAAAAAATCTAAGTGGTTGTGGCACCGTGCCTTAGCTTAGATTTTTCCTCGTTCGCAACGAGGAGGCCGGGAGTTCGAATCCCCTCTCGTCCACCAGTCTCCCAAATGTACGTTCCGGAGATTCTATTGGCATGTCACACCAACTCGATCATCTGAGCTGTAGGGTCGGTCGGTGATGGATGAGCAGCGGAAGTACGCGCCTCCGCACTCACGTTGAATCACGTCAGAAGGGTTAGATCTAGATTGACTTAATCCCTGCAAATGACTAGAGTCAGTCGACCTGCTATCCCACCCAGCTCCTGGGGTTACTTCTCAATTTGACTGAGCGAAGGGGTTACCTGGCCACCTCCTCCCATTTCTTGAGGCATGCGTTAGGAGGTGCGGAAATGTTGGACTCTCAGCTCTATCGCAAACTATCGCTTACGGCCGCGGTTCTCGGCGTCTTTATTGTGGCGGGGTGCTCGAACCAGCCAGGCGTGGTAGCCGGCTCCGCCAATGCGACGCAGCCACTTCAACTCATCACCTTGCCGGAAGGTACGACGATCACGGCAACCGTCGGTCAAACCCTCACTAGCGAGAAGAATCGCCGAGGTGATTCATTCGTGGCCAACATCGCCAGGCCCGTCAAGGTAGACGGAAAGACCGTGCTTCCTCGAGGCACCGAGGTCACTGGCCACATCGCCGTGCTGAAGGACCGTGAATTGAAAGTGGTTCTCGATTCTGTCGTCGTCCATGGAATATCCTGCGACGTTTCTACCAACTCGCGTCGCCCTTCCGACAAAGACCAACCCAAACGCAAGGGCGAGAAAAACAAAGGCCAAAAGCACAAGAAAGACAATTCCACTCTTTCAGCCAGCACGCGGT
This sequence comes from Terriglobales bacterium, assembly GCA_051986135.1. GTDB lineage: Bacteria > Acidobacteriota > Terriglobia > Terriglobales > Acidobacteriaceae > Gp1-AA122. The sequence goes on from JBPYDQ010000269.1 coordinate 2,787, forward strand.
TGACGTTTAAGCTCTCCAAACCCGCCACGATCCCGGCCAAAGCCTAATGCGAAAAGGGGAAGTTTCTCCGGAGGAATTTCCTTTGGAGAAACTTTAGGTGCAACTGCTTAAAAGAATCATGCTTGCTCTGCCGGAAATGCGCGATAAGCAGACAGCAGCGCGGCGGGAGGGCCGATGGCGCGATACGGTCGGCTGTTGACCGACGCCCAATGGGAAAAGATCCGGCCCTTGCTCGAAACGACGGAAACGCCCACGCGGGGGACGACCGCGTGACGACGACCGCAAAGTG
>JBPYDQ010000270.1:0-2087 GCA_051986135.1 Terriglobales bacterium
CCGATCCGAGTGCCAGCCGTTGATCTGCATTAAGAGAAAAGAACAAAGGAACGGGAGTGCGCCCCACAGGCCGACATGAAGGTCGGTCATGCCTGACATCCGCTTGAACAACAGCGGGAACCAAAAGACGAAAGTGTACTGCGCAGTGTAGGCGAGGAAGGCCAGACCTGCCAGAAGGCAGATGAGAGGCGACTCGAGAGCATCGCGGACACTCGCTTTTGCTTTGCGGGCCGGAGTCTCTTCCTCGAGAGTCCGCAGCAACCAATCTCGTCCGGGAGGAGGTAGCCAGGTGGCATCGGTCGGACGGTCGGTGAGGACGAAATAAGCGGCCGTGCCAAGAAGGATCGCTGGTGCGCCCTCGACCACAAACAGCCAACGCCAGCCGTCGACACCAAGCCACGTGTGGCCGAGAATCCAACCGGCTAAGGGAGAGCCCAACATCGACGAGAGCGGAATCGCGCTCATGAAGTTGCTTATGGCCTTGGCTCGGTCTTCACGAGTGAACCAATAGCTTAGATAAACGATGACGCCGGGGAAGAAGCCAGCCTCGGCGGCACCCAGGGCGAAGCGCGCGATATAGAGCTGGATGGGTGTGTGGACAAGTGCGGTCAGAACGGTGAGCAATCCCCAGGCGATCATGCACGAGGAGATCACGCGGCGAGCGCCGACGCGCTCCACCATGCGTGCGCCCTGGATCTGGAGCGCCAGATAACTCATAAAGAAGATACCTGCCCCGAAGCCGAAGACGCGATCATTGAAGCCCAGCGTGCGGCTCATTCCGAGGGCGGCGTAGGCGAGATTGGTGCGGTCAATGTAGTTGACGACGTAGAGGACGAAGAGAAAAGGAAGAATCCGAACGCCGACAAGATGGCGGGTCTGGGCTTTGTGAACGTCGACGGGAGGGTGAATCGGGGGCCCGGCCAAGAGTCTCACACACCCTCGGTCTGAAACAGCTTCACCAGTGAACGCGCCAGTAGGCGCGTGCTGCTCCGGCTCTTCGGTACCAAGCGATCGGAATGCTCCGGAGGTTCGATTCCTGAGCAAGTGGATGGAGAGAAAACGATAGCAAGCACGTGATGCAAAGCGCGAGTCCCACGGAGCAGGGTATGGAACCGCTCGTCGACTATCACGTTCACGCCCATGATTTATCTTTCAGCTAGCATTCTAGGCTTTCCCCTGCCTGCAAGTGTGACCAAACCTTCAGAGCGTTAATGCCCAAAGCTGCACTACGGAAACCGAACAACTGCTGCTGACAGGCGATGGCGTAAATCGACCGGCGTTGAAGGCTATAGCCATGTCAGTTCCGCAAGATGGGCAGGCCAGGTACACTCGTCGGTATGAATGTTGATCCCGCCAGAGCTCTTGACGTTGCCACAAAGCACACGGTGTTCTCACGGACAGGACTTTCCAGGGTAGTGCTATTCAGGGATTTTTCGTTGATTACGCTATAGCCATTTTGCCTGGCCAACCAAAGTCCTAATCTGGTCTGCATTGTTGGCTTGCTTAAGGAGAGCGAGATGAGCACACCGGCGCAGGTGCATGCTTCCATTCCGCATACACAAACCAGCTTGGAAGCGACTCAGGCTTCGCAGTGGCGATTGTCCACTTGCATCGCATTTCGATTCTGCTTCGTCTATTTCTCGCTCTACTCGGATTTTTTGCGAAGGCCATAGGCGCTGACCTACCCGCAGTTCCAGCGCTAGCGTAGAATCGGACGAATCGGCGTTGTCCGCTCTAGTGGGGTGGGTTGAGAGATGAAACAGACGGCGTCTCAGCAAACCACGTACGCCTTAGGTCATTCGGAAGAGGAACTCGACCGTCTTGGTCGTCAAGCACAGACCTTCGAACCCTTTACACGCCAGCTATTCCAACAAGCTGGAATCACCACAGGTATGCGGGTTCTTGATGTGGGGTGCGGTGCCGGAGATGTAGCCTTTCTAGCAGCCGACCTGGTCGGGCCAACCGGGGAGGTCATTGGTGCCGACCGCGCCGCAGCAGCCGTGAACCGGGCGAGGGCGCGGGCGCAAGCGAGAGACCTCGGCAATGTACGATTTCTGGAAGGCGACCCCACAGAATTGCGGTTTGAT
>JBPYDQ010000271.1:0-3078 GCA_051986135.1 Terriglobales bacterium
TAAGGGCGACGGCATGCAGGCAGAGGAGACCAGACGCAACACGGGAAGCCCCAAGCGGTGGTCGCGGTCATGGACCAACCGGCAACTCGTGAGAGACAGGCCAGGCCGCTCGGGGTGGCGGAGAGGCTCGTAGTACTGAGGAAGCCGGGTAACCCCGGTGGAGGAAAGGGGCCTCAGTTGAAGACGAACGCAAGAAGCAACGAAGGACCGAGGGATTGGCGATGAGCCTAACAACTCCATCTAGTGTTCAGAAGTTGCAGATAGCGTTGCACGCAAAAGCGAAGGAAGCGCCCAGCTTTCGTTTCTATGCCGTGTACGACAAGGTGTGTCGGAAGGACGTTCTGACCTATGCCTACGAACGCTGCCAGGCCAATGGTGGAGCTGCGGGAGTAGACGACCAGACTTTCGAAGACATCGAACAGTACGGCAGGGAACGATGGTTGGATGAACTGACGCAAGAGCTGGAAAGTCGAACCTATCAACCGCAACCCGTGCGGCGGGTTTATATGCCCAAGATGGTTTTTGTCCAGATCCCGCCCCGACGTGGTCATTGAGTGTGATCGCCTTGGAATCGCCAAGACTGTGGGGGGTGGAGCATAATGCTGGCGAGATGAACTGTCCCGCTCCACTTGCTTTCTTTTCAATTGGCGCCGTGGTCGATTTTGTGTTCGTATTAGTAAAGTGGCATTCGGTTGTCGCCGGAATTGTCGCGATGGTTTCCGGCTTACCACGACGGGTTCGCTCCTTGTTTGCTTCAGAGCATCTTGGAAGGGCAACGACGATTCTGGCGCGCCCGGCAGCTAGAGACAAGGTGCGACGACGGTGGCGTAACATCGTCATAGCGCAAATTGACCAAATGGTCAAAACGCGCAATTGATTCCATGACGCGGTTCTTTCATAATCTCCTATCCACTCCGGCGATGCTACTACAGGAGACAGCATGTTGGCATTTTCGTCCTCTCCTGGCTAGCGCAACTGCTTTACACGCTGCTTCTCGAACATCCTCCTCCCACACTCCTCCAACCCCGTGCAGAGGCATTTCCCTTGCTGCATCACCAAGGCACGCATAGTCCGGATGTGCTTTAGCATCGCATCTCAGTGCGGATCACATCATGATCAGCCCCAACTACGGGCAAGAGTGCCGTGGCGTCTTTCGTTTGCTTTTTTTTTACAAACAGATGACATCTCTCACCTGCGAATGAAGTAAGTAGTTAGGGCGACAATGAGTCCTAGACAGTCGTCAGAAATAGCGCGCTGATCTGACCCCGGACTGATGATTTATAGGAGAAAGGGCATTAGCATTCGGCTGCTGCTGTTGCAGTCGTCCCAAAATCCGCCAGGAGGAGACCGGTGAGCCTGAAAGACGCAAACGTCGTAAACCCAAAGAAACCTAAGCGTGTCGCTATTGTTATTTCTAATCCTTCAGTTTCTACCACTACCGGATGGCCCGTAGGTTTTTGGTGGAGCGAGTTGGCCCATCCTTATTTCGTGTTAACCGAAAAGGGATATCAGATCGAAGTGTTCAGCCCGAACGGCGGTAAATGTGAAGCAGATGCCATGAGTGATCCGCGCGATCCGAGCGGTTACTCCTCCAGCGATCTAATCAGCATGGGATTCTTGTCCACGCCGAAACTTTTTGCGCTCACGCAAAACACGAAGAAAGTTTCGGAAATCAGTGTGAACAAATTTGATGCCATCATCTGCGCCGGCGGCCAGGGTCCGATGTTTACGTATGAGAAATCGATCGACTTGCAGAGAAAATTTGTGGAGTTCTACGAGACGGAAAAAATCGCGTGTGCGCTTTGCCACGGAACCTCTCTCCTGCGTTTTACAAGACTCAGCAATGGCGAGTATCTGGTGAAGGGTAAGACCGTTACGGGATTCGCCAATGTCGAAGAGGACTACGCTGATAACGCGGTTTGGAGCATGAACCTGCTGGTACGCGATAAGCATGTCATGCCATGGCGGATTGAAGACGAACTCAAGAAACTGGGAGCCAACTATATTCAGGCCGGCCTCTGGCGGGGATTCGCTACTCGCGATGGAAATCTGATCACTGGACAGCAGAACTTTTCTGGAACAGAAACGGCTGAAGCGGTTGCGGCCGCGCTGGGAGACTAAATTCCACCTGAGCGTTTCGCGTGGGGGGAATGGAGATCAAGGAGGAAGTGTGGCGGGCACATACCTGGTCACTGCGGGAAATATCGGGAACTCAGTCATCGAGGGCCTGCTCGCAAGAGGTAAGAAAATACACACAGCGGTACTCAAAAAGCAGCCAAACACGATATGGGATGCGGCAGGAGTCGAGCAGATCGAATTTGATTATGCCCGCCCGGAGACGCTTAAAACGCGCCTTCGACGGAGTGGAAGCGTATTTTTGCCTTTCACCGCTCATTCAAAACCTTGCCGAAACGGGTATTCAAGCTGTCGAAGTGGCGAAGCAGGCAGGCGTCCGACGAATCGTGGAGGCAAGCGGCATCTCTTACACAATCCTGCAGCCGATGGCCTTCATGCAGAATTATCTGCTCTTTGCCGGAACTATCCGGAACTATAAAGAGCGAGGAGCGCTTTTATGCCCCAGTGGGCGCCGCAAAAGCTTCTTATGTCGACACGCGGGATATCGCAGACGTGGCAGTGCTCGCGCTGACAGAATCCGGCCATACCGGCAAGAAATATAGAATCACAGGTGGGCGATTTCGAATTTCGATGTCGCCGAGTACTTTCGCAAGGGAAACCAGGTGCAATACGTCCTGGTCTCGGACGAAGCTGCGCGAAAAGCGATGGAAGCCATCTGCATGCCAGATTGGATGGTCGATGGCTTCTCCGAACTCAATCAGATTCTGGCAAACGGCTGGATGGCTGCAGTTGACACGGATTTCGAAAGGGTGACGGGCCGCAAGCCGCGGACTTTCAGTCAATTTGCCCGGGACTTCCGCTCCACTTTCGTGAATGAGTCGGCGGCTAAAAGGTTTGCACTGTCGGGAAGCACGTCTTTGTCGTATTGAATTCAAACCGGGCTGCAAGCTCGTTAAAGGCTGCTATTCCTTTAGCGTCACAGACGAAAAGTGTGACTACTTT
>JBPYDQ010000272.1:0-2251 GCA_051986135.1 Terriglobales bacterium
CGCCGGCAGCAGTCGGAAGGCCTCCGAGATTCGATCCGGTGGCAAAGACCTTCAAGAACTATTCCATAGCGGATGGACTCCCTGGCTTGGACTTAACTGGCTGGGTTACTTGTTTCAAGAGTCCGAGCGGGGAAATGTTTTTTGGGGGATTCAGCGGAGCTACGGCATTCTTTCCAGACAAGGTGGTTGATAGCTCTTATGTTCCGCCGGGGGTTTTTACCGACTTCCTGTTGTCAGGTCATGCCGTGAACATAGGGAAGATCGCCGCTCAAGAAGTCCATCGGCTACACGGACAGAATTATCCTTTCCCATGACCAAAATAGCTTTTCGCTGCAATTTGCAGCGCTCAGCTATTCGAGCCCATTGACGGAACGATATCGCTATCGTCTAGACAGCCTGGATAGTCAATGGCACGAGGTTGGCGCAGACCAACGCTTTGTAAACTACTCAAACCTCGCGCCTGGGAAATATACGTTTCATGTTGAGGCCTCGTCGGGGCATGGCGTGTGGAACCCTCCAGGTGCAATGTTATACATCGAACTGTTGCCGCCATGGTGGAGTATGTGGTGGTTTCGGCTCGCGGTCGTCTCCGGATTCGGGTTCACGGGGCTCTTTCTCTACCGCTTGCGGCTGCAGCAGTTAATCGAACGCCTGAATCTACTCCTCAGGTTGGGAAGGCGCTTGAAGACGTAATCGAGCAGGCTCGGCAGGCGATCACCGAGGATCGCAGTGCGATCGAGGGTCTACGCTCTTCGAAACAAGAGGGCGCGGATTTGGAGAAGGCGATCAGCAGGTTTGGCCGCGAACTCGCAGCCAATCAGTCTGAGCCGGATCGTGCCGAGTTTCACGTCAACGTCGAGGGCGCAACGAGGAGTCTGTCCCCTATCCTAGCCAACGAGCTCTGCCAAATCGCGATCGAGGCGCTACGCAACGCATTCCGTCATGCGCATGCGCGGCGCATCGACGTTGAAGTCCGTTATGCCCCGCGGGAATTCCGAGTGCGCGTGCGCGATGACGGAAAGGGTATTGAGCCGAAAGTACTTGATGGCGGTCGCGACGGACACTACGGGCTCATCGGCGTGCGCGAACGAACGAGACTAGCGGGCGGCAAGCTTGATTTTTGGAGTGAGCTCGGTTCCGGTACCGAAATAGAGTTAAAGGTTCTGGCATCGTTAGCCTATGCCAGGGACTCCGGTTTCAGGGCAGCTACGCTCGCAACAAAGATACGCAGGATAATCCCTCGCAACGGATAAAACCTGCGGATAGTGAAAACAATATATCCGACTGTCTTATCCAGGCAACTGGCCGTGCCGCGCTGGAATTGACCGCAAACGGCCACGGCTACTGGACGGGCCGACGACAGACTATCATCCATTTCGTTGCTTCTTCGTCGGGGCGGTCAATGAAATCATCCCGTCGAACTACGATCTCAAAGCCAGCCGCACGAAATTCCGGTTCCGCGACGTCCCCACTGATCACGTGGTTCTTCACTTGATCAGAGCGTGGCCTTGATCCCGTCTTAAGCGGCATGTTGTCAACGACGACAAGTCTGCCACCAGGCTTCAGAGAATCACGAATGCGCGCTAGCATTTCACGGTACGGCTCGACCTCATGGTATGTATTCACCATGAGCGCCGCATGGAGGGTCTGCAAAGGTAGTTGTGGGTCGTCGGGCTTGTTGTGAATGATGGTCACGTTGGTCAAGGATTGTTTTTCGACGAGTTCCTTGAGCTGCGGAATTGCATATTTGTCATCGATATCCACAGCGAAAACACGCCCGTTGGGTCCCACGACTTTGGCCAGCCGAGCAGTGAAAAAGCCCGAACCCGCCCCAATGTCAGCTACCTGGGAACCAGACGAGATGGCGAGAGCGTCCATGATCTCCGGCAGCTTAATTGCCTTCTCGCGGCGCTCTTCAGTCGAGGCACCCCCTTGCGCAAAAGCGGATCTGGCCGCGCACGCGAAGAGAAGTGGTAAAACGTATCGCTGAAGCTTCCTCATGGCTTCTCCATCAGCTTCGTGACCTGCGCTCGTAACTGCTCGCTGGACGTTATTCTTGCTGCGATCCGGCCATCACGCTCGATCAAGTAGGAAACCGGAACTCCGCGCGCATTGAACAGTTCCACAACCTTTCCCTTCAGACCGAGGGCGTCGAAGACTTGTGGCCAGGTTCGAACTGGATTCTTCAATGCGAGGTCGAACTTCTCTCGATCATCATCGATCGAGACACCCACGATCTGTAGACCGCGCT
>JBPYDQ010000273.1:0-2957 GCA_051986135.1 Terriglobales bacterium
CTCTGTTGCAGGAGGGAATTGGCGACACCATTCGCGTTTCGCTGACTCCCGCCCCGGGAGGCGAGCGCAGCGAAGAAGTGCGAGTCGCACAGCAGATTCTGCAATCGCTCGGCATTCGCAGCTTTACGCCGCAAGTTACAGCTTGTCCGGGTTGCGGACGCACCACGAGTACTTTCTTCCAGGAGATGGCGGAACAGATCCAATCCTACCTGCGCCAGCAGATGCCGATGTGGAAGGGACGCTATTCGGGTGTCGAAGAAATGAAGCTGGCAGTGATGGGCTGCGTGGTCAACGGGCCGGGCGAATCCAAGCACGCCAATATTGGCATTTCCCTGCCGGGCACGTTCGAAGAGCCGAAAGCTCCTGTCTACGTGGATGGACGCCTATTCACTACCCTCAAAGGTGACAAGATTGTCGCCCAATTCATCCAAATCTTGGATGAGTACGTGGATTCCCACTACGGCGCGAGGGAAGAGCTCACTGTAAAGTAGCGATTCAAGCCAATAACGACAGATTTGGGTTCTCTGTATCCTCGGCTGGGTCGGCAGAGGCCTTTAGTTCCGGATATCTCTCGAGCAACTGGGGTGGGGCCTTCACGCGTTTTCCGCTCAACATGCTCTTTAGCTGAAGCGCATTGACTCCGGCGCGCGCTTCGAAGTGGTTATTGGTGACCACATAGGTGACTTCGGCCTGATGGGCAATTGCCTCGATCTTTTGCTTCCAGCCTGCCAGTTCAGCCTCGGTGTAAAGGTAATTGTAGCGGTCATTGCGGTTATTGGCATCGAACCACTGATCGTAGTTGCGGCCGTGCAGACGGACGTAACCGATGGCCGCAGTGACGTGCTCGGTTGGAGCGAGCGATCGGCCGATCTGAGGCTGATCAATGTTGCAGAAGGCCACATTCATGCGCGCGAAGCTATGGAGAGTCTCGGGGTGGTTCCAGCTTTCGTGGCGCACTTCGATCACGCGTGGATATTCGATGAACTGGCGCAACAGCGTTTCTAAATACTCGCGATTGAGCGCAGTGTTCTTGAACGAAACCGGAAACTGCATGAGGAGCGCACCCAAACGTCCTTCAGACGCGATGGCATCGAGTCCCTCACGAGTTTCTCGTTCATCATCTTCGCCAGGACGGATTGTGGCCGCGGAGGTCGGCTCCATGACGGCCAGGGGGGAGTGAGTGAACGAGCGCAGCAGCTTGGCGGTGAAAAGAAAATTGGGGTTTACTGCCGATACCTTCCTGCACCAAACCTTAGCCAGATGCGGCTTGATCGGGCCATAAAAGGAAGTGTTGATCTCAACCACATCAAAGAACTGCGCCAGGTACTCGATAGGATGGATTTTGCGGGCGGGAAGATAGTCGGGGTACAAGACCCCCACCCAATCCTTGTAGGCCCACCCAGCTGTGCCAATCCGGAGCTGCCCGCGTGTTTCCATGTGATGAACAGATTAGCACGCAACGGCCCTGGGCCAAACGTCAGGTCTGAACCGAATCTAATTCTCTCGCCACGCACAGGACGAGCACGTGTCCGGCTCGGGATCATCGCTTTTTCGGAGGCAGGTATTTCTTCTCGATCGAAGCAACAATTACGTAGTTCGGGTCCACCATTTCGTTCAGGTGAATGCTTCGCCACTTTCGACAACAACTCACAAGAGTCCAGGTCCGACAGCCCGTACTCGCTATGCATCCAGGCCATGAGTTCGGTGAAAGCGATGCGCAGGCAGTCGTCGAGGGGACGGTAGGCGCCAACGCTCATGATTGCGTCGTCGTTCTCGAGGCGCGGCCAATTGATCCTTTGGCCTTTGACAAGGTTCACTTGCAGGCGGGCCCGTAGGGGGACTTCAATGGCGGTGCCGGCAATTTCGCCGTCGCCCATGGCCGCGTGGCCGTCGCCCAGGTAGAGCAACCCACCAGGAACATTCACGGGGAAGTACACAGTGTCCCCACAGAGGCCTCGGGCGAATCCATGTAGCCGCCAAATCCCGCCGGGTACGATAGAGCTGCGGACCTCACCGCCGGCGGGAGCTACACCGATCGAGCCGAAGAATGGATCAACGGAATCTTGACGGAAAAATTCGAATCTCGCGCCTTGAAGGTCGCGGTGTGGTTGGAGTGCTCGATTGGATACAGCCAGATTTTTTCCGGCATGGGCGTGTTGTTGGTGGGACCGAGAGCGCCAAACCCGGGTGCGAAAGCCCCCACACCTGATCACTGTCTACCTGCAAATCGAGAATCTTCACCGCCAGTGTGTCGCCCGGTGCAGCCCCTTCGATATAGAAAGGTCTGGTCCATGGGTCGTCGCCTTTTACCATGCTGAGTGTGTCTCCCGGTTTCTGGATGGCGTTACCAAAAGCGTCCACCGTATTCGTCTCTAGGACGTCGCCGGGCGTTAGACGGGCGGCGGGTTCGGCCACAACATGTACATATTTCACATCCTTCATGGTGGTTTGGTATTTCACCACGCGCGTGCTTTGAGCACGGGCGACCGGCACAGCTACCGAGAGTGCAAAGACGAACAGTTGCTTCTTCATTGCGAGTGCCTCAAGGAAGCATCATTTCTGGAATCAAGATGCTTGACGTAGAGCCTCTCATGTAGGCTGCGACTCGACTGGGGAGCAGGGTTCGGAACCCACAACGAAACAGAATAAACAGACTGGGTTGGGCCTCCTGCACCCGATAGACAGAGGATGATCGGGGGAGGGGCCCCGGTCGCTGGGAGAGGCAACGACCGGGGCATTTCGGTGCAGGACGTGGTCAGTCAAGAAGGTCGATGTGTTGTCCCGGTTACGGTTTCGGGGTCCTGGCGTTGCGGCCGAGTCTTGCACACGGCGGCAGCGGCTCGTTTCTTGGCCCGAGAACCGACTCGTTTGTGGCGTCCGCCGTCCCCAATGATTAAACAGGCATCTGTCGGAAACTTGCGAGATCTCATTTTTGTGCTCTCCGTGGCAAGGGATTG
>JBPYDQ010000274.1:0-2986 GCA_051986135.1 Terriglobales bacterium
CCGCACCGTTGATGGTGCCCGGGTGCCGCGGAGTAAATGTGATCCCTAACGTGCAACTTGTGCCGAGACCGACCCCTGGAGCCGGGCCGCAAGGGTTCGTCCCAGCCGGTACCAGGCTGAACTCGCCACTGACGGCAATGGGAATCAGCGACAATCCAGCTTCATCGATGTTGCTGGTCACGAGCACCACTTTGGGAGCGCTGGTCGTCCCAACAGCCTGTGGCGCGAAGGTCACCGAAGTCGGGGTGAACGTTACCTCGGGCAGAATACTCGCGGATAAAGGAACGACATTGGGGCTCGTGTGATCGCTGTTCACGATCATCACCGACCCGGCCGCCGCTGCCGGATCGGGAGCTTCTTTATTCGAACTTTGCACGACCTCGATGCTGCAATGACTTCCCGGAGCTAGCATCCCCACGCAATTGCTCGACCCGATCGAGTAGAACGGCGTTCCAGCGGAAATCGGCCCCAACAGCGACACACTTTGCACTGAGAGCGACAAGCTCGAACTGGTGTTGGTGAGACTAATTGTCTGTGCGGGTGTGAGAACATTGACCGGGCTGGTGATTCCGAAGCTTACGGCCGAGGGCTGCAATGACACCTGGCTCGTCAGCGTAGACCCGCTGCCGCTGCCCGACAAGGAAGCCGTGAATCCAGACAGCGAAGTCAGAAATCCCGCATCCTTGCTCGTGATCGACAACAGGCCCGCTCGCGCGCCATTCGCTCTGGGCCGAAATGTGACATCGACCGTGCAGCTCTGCCCAGTCGAAAGCGTGGCAGGACAGTTGTTCGTCTGCGCATAGTCTCCACTAGTTGCGATCTGACGAATCGTGAATGCTCCGCCGTTATCCGTAATCGTGACCGACTTCGTCGCGCTCGCACCTACCGCAACCGTGCCAAAGCTTACGTTGCCCGGAACCAGAGCGATCGGCGTCAGAACGGTTCCGGCCAGATTCACGAGCTGAGGACTCGCCGACGCATTGCTGTTGATCGTGACCACGCCCTTCGCGCTTCCCACAATCGCCGAAATGAACGTCACATTGATCGTGCAGCTCTGCCCCGCATGAAGCGTCGAACAATTGTTCGCCTCGAAAAAACCACCGCTGGCTGCAACCGAGCTCACGATGACATCCGCCGCGCCCCGATTTGACAATGTAACCGTTTGTGGACCATTCACGTTGCCCGGCGTGTGCGCGCCAAAACTCAGACTGGTCGTGGAGAGACTTACCTGCGCCCAGGCTTGCAATCCAGTCACGCACATCGCCGAAAGAAGAATCGAGTGGGAAAGTTTTCTAAGAAACACGGCTCAAGCTCCAATTTGCGTTTTTGTAAAACTAAGAACAAGTTATCGGCGTTGCCGTGAATATCTGTCAGGCGTCTGTAAAACGATTGTCAAGGTATAGTCGGTCGCGCCGCGTCACGTTCCGCGGTTACGGGCCCTCTCGTGAGGCAGTTCTGTAGCACTTTGATGATTTGTGCGCGGGCGCGATCTGCGAGATGCATTCGGAGACCCGGTGCGTTTGGACCGACACCCCTGCTGCTGTAACAATCCAAAGGCGTCATAGGCAACGATGATCGCAATCAGCAGCGCGTATGTGCCGATCCAACCCAGATGAGTGGGAAACCACGCCTTCAGAACGAGATTTGAGAACGGCCATTTCGCTCATTGACCCCATGATGAGTGCTATCGCGATATTTCGCAGTTGTCCAATGGCGTCAATCAACGCCATCTTCGATTCGCTCAAGGATGGGCCTGCCGCAGCTCTTCCGGTTCTCCGAAAGCTGGATCATTCGGACGAGGGAAAGAGTTTTTGGGATGATCTTGCTGTTTAATGTACGTGAGCCATTCGTGCGCGAGGGATTCAGTGGGAAAGAACCCGGCTGGCATTTCCTGTGATGGCAGAGCCTTCTCGGAACGTTCGACATGTGCATCGCAGACATTCCACAGAGGCAATCCCCAATGGTCCTTATAGACGACTTCGCATGGTTGAATTGAGCCGTACCAGCCAGTGCTCAAGTCTATCGGCAAGAGCGGCTTCTTCGGATTAGGACGTCGAATTCGGATCACCTCTTGAAGCCAGTCGAGCATAAAGGGCTTTGTACTGTTGATGCAGCAGTGAGGAATATTGTTCTGCACCAGATAAATCCAAGGCGCGCCTTGCCGGCGATAGCGCTTGTAAAAGCTGTACGGTTTTACCGTCCCTCCGACGGTGTCATGGCCCACAACGATCAGCTCCGGTACAGGCGCAACGCTTGGTTTGCTTTCCATGCTGACTCTGTAGAAACCTTGTTCTTTGAAATGGAAATCCGAATCAAGGATTCTCTGTAGTGAGACGTCGCCCCGGGTCTTCGGCGCTTCCGCAAAGTCCCCATCCCAAATGCCGTAAAGCTCGACTGTTTTCTCCCCGGCCTTTCGCAAGAGGCCGACTAGTGCCTCTCGATTGTAGCGATCGTTAGCAGCCCGCTCCGCATCCTCCTCAACATCTTCGAATATCGGCCACTGTCCGTTCTGCAGCGGTCACGTGGGGGAAATCACACCCGCAACCAGAAGTGGAGCCAATCGCTGAAGCTGCTGCTGGAAGATCGCTTTCCTCGCGTGTGTACCGACTCCGGAAAAATTGAGATCTGCTTGACCGGCGCCATCCTGATACCATGGGGACAATCCTTCTCCCTGGAAGGAGTACACATGGGCTGTAATACACCCCCAATGCCGCCCGAACCGGAGAGGCCTGGGCAGCGAAGGGTCTTCTGCGTGAAGTTTCAGAGGGAAATGCCAGGACTGGACGAGCCGCCGTTCGACACGGAACTGGGCCGGCGGATTTATGAAAACGTCTCTGAGGAAGCCTGGAAGATGTGGGGCGAGCATTGCAAGATGATCTTGAACGAGTACCGGCTGAATCCCGCCAACCGGCAGGACCAGGAGATCCTGGCCAAGCACCTGGAAGATTTCTTCTTCGGCGACGGTGCCGCGCTTCCACCGGGATAC
>JBPYDQ010000275.1:0-5730 GCA_051986135.1 Terriglobales bacterium
TGACCGGGTGAACGTCGCTTATGGCGCGCTGGAAATGTCCCGGGATCTTCGCTTCAGCGATCGTGTGTTCGGCCTGGGGGCGGGCATCTTCTTCGTAGGATACGTTCTACTGGAAATTCCGGGCGCACTCATGGTCGAGCGCTGGAGCGCCCGACTCTGGATTGCCAGGATCATGATCTCGTGGGGAATCATTAGCGCCATGGTGGGATTTGTGAACACGCCGCGTCAGTTTTACACCGTTCGTTTTCTGCTCGGAGCCGCGGAAGCCGGCTTCTTCCCGGGCGTGGTCGTCTATCTGAGCCACTGGTTTACGCGGCGCGATCTGGCAAAAGCCTTGGCATCGTTTTTCGCTGCGCTACCCATGGCCAATTTCATTGGAGCTCCCCTGGCCGGAAGGATTCTTCGGATCCATTGGTATGGATTCGAAGGCTGGCGCTGGTTGTTCATCCTTGAGGGAGTTCCTGCGGTGATTCTTGGAATCGTTACCATCTTCTACCTCACGGACTGGCCGAGACAGGCGGGATGGCTTCTGCCCGAAGAACGCGAATGGATCATCAGCGAATTGCATCGCGAAAAGCGCGAAAAAATGCGAGTGCGCTCTTACACGATCATCCAGGCGCTCGGGCATCGCGATGTGCTGATTCTCACGGTCGCGTATTTCCTGAGTGTAACCGGCTACTACGGTTTCGTTATGTGGTTCCCTACGATCCTGAAGCGGGGGTCAGGATTTTCAGTTCCGGTAATTGCCCTATTGGCAGCAATTCCCTACGCTGCCGGAGTGCTGGCAAATTTAGCGAATGGCTGGCATTCTGATCGCAGTCAGGAACGCAGATGGCACACGGCCGGCGTTCTGTTTGGAGGCTCCGCCTCTCTTCTGCTCGCAATTGTCTTCGGCTCCCACTTCTTTGTGCAGCTGGGATTCTTCACGGTATTCGCGGCTTGCGTACACTCATTTCAACCCAGCTTTTGGGCACTGCCTACGCTGACTCTCGGCGAGTCGGCCGCCGCCGCTGCTATCGGCTTGATCAATTCGCTCGGAAATCTCGGCGGTTTTGTCGGCCCCTTCATTGTCGGCTATCTCGTAACCGGTACCGGATCGTTCACCTCAGGTTTTGCTTGGCTTCTCGGAAGCCTGCTGCTCTCTGGTTTTCTGGTGCTATGGTTACCATTAGAACGAACCCATGAATCCATTCCCGATTGAGCTCAGTTGGCAGCCGAACTGAGGTTCCAACAGTGAGAACTGCATTCGTCATTAGCGACTACGGGGTTTAGCCGTTTCTGAAGCTCCGGCAATGCCCACGCCAAGCTGTCTCCTCTGCAGCCATTAGGTGATTGCTATCAGAAGCAGCGCCTATGTCAGTGGTCGCAATCCATTGCGCCAACGCTTGTACCCGCCAAGCAGTTCTTTAACTCTAGCCCTGCCACAGCATATTGCCGCTACAATGACTACGGCCACCATTGCTGCCAAGGGGTTAATCTTTACCCTGCTGGAGGGGGTACGAGCGGCGCCCGAGGGATACAGCCGACGAATCTGAGGAGAGCAAGACAGAATACGGCCGTGGTTCATCTTTCAAGGTGCCTTTGACGTTGTGGGTCTGTTTAGCCTCCCCGGCGAGGATTATGGAGACGAACCGAGACCGCCCGTACGCGCCCGATAGATCGAAATGAAGAAAAACATTCCCAAGACTGTGATCACAAAGCAAACTGAAGGAGCCAAGAGGCTCTGAATGCTGAAGTATCGGAACGATCACTCCCACAATCAGGGCCGCACCTCCCGAACAACAGGGCGGGAACGACGCCCTTCTCTCGAAGAAATCCTCGTACCTTTGAAACTAGGGACACGGGTAGACTCTCAAACCCAGCTTCACGCCAAACTGAACATCAGCGCCAAAGCAGCCGTGAAAATCGCCGCTGTCGTAATCCAGCCGAGCACATTCATGCCCCAGCTGTTGACCCATTTGCCCATAATCTTTCGTTTGTTTGTAATTAGCATAATCAGTAGCATCAGCGGCGGCGTCGATACGCCTTGCACAATGCCAGCCCAAACCAGTGCCCTGATCGGGTTAATACCAAAAAAATTGACCGCGGCCCCCACCAACGTCACAATAACGATGGTTGCGTAAAACTGCTTGGCTTCCTTCGGCTTTGTGTGCAGACCATACTTCCAGCCGAAGGTTTGACACAAATCGTAGGCAGCGCCTGTCGTCATCACCGGAATGGCGAGAAACCCAACCCCAATCATCCCTAGTGCAAATAGCAGTCCTGCGCCTTTTCCGGCAAGCGGTTGTAACGCCTGTGCGGCCTGGGCAGCACTGCTAATGTCGGTCTTTCCCTCCTTAAACAGCGTGGCTGCTGTGGACAGAATAACGAAGTAAATGATGATGTTCGCAAAGAGCATCCCCAGTATAGTGTCCCACTTTGCGTGATTGATCTCTGCTTCCGTTGCACCTCTGCGGTCTTCCAATCGCCGTCGGCCCATCGAGATTTCTTCTTCAACTTCCTGATTCGATTGCCACGTATACAAGTACGCCGACAGCGATGTTCCAATCATGGCGACTAGTATGGCTAGAAAGTCGCGATTGAAATGAACCGTGGGAATGAGTGTTGCCTTGATTACCGGTAACAAGGGCGGCTTCGCCAGAAAAGCTGATCCCACATAGGCAAGCAGCGCCAGAGCAAGCCATCGGAAAATGTCCCTGATAAGTTCGTACGATCCCAAGATTTGAAGGCCAAGTACAAAAATAGCTGTCCCGAACACGATCAAAGGCACGGGAATTGGGACAAGGACATTCACTCCTGCCGCTACTCCTCCCAGATCAGCGCCCGCTTCAATGGCGTTTCCAATCACGACTCCGAATAGCGCCAAGTAGAGGAGCCAGCGGGGATAATTTTCACGGATGACTTCAAACAGACCTTGCCCCGTGACCTGACCCATTTTGGAACAGAGATAGGTCACAGCCACCATCATTGGGAAGGCGGCAGGCGCAGTCCAGAGCAAAGCGAATCCGAATTTCGCTCCCGCACTCGCGTACGTTCCGATTGCTGAAGGGTCATCATCCGCCGCGCCGCTGATGAGACCCAAACCAATGGATCGCAGTACCGGACGAAGAGGATGCTTGGGTTCCCCTTCAACAAGACGAAGGCCGGGGTTCGGGGAGCCACTTCGCCGGTCTTTTTGAGGTATCTGATTGTGAGACGATGCCATACATACGAATAACTGCGATCAAGTGTCACTTATGAGAAGAGCAACTCAGGATTAGGCGTTGCCCGATTTTGAACGAAATTGAATTCGGCTGCAATCTCGGAATTAGACGAATACAGAATTCGACGTAGGCAGGGCGGGTAGTTTCGAGCAGAGGTGATGAACCGAAACCCGCGTCGGATGGGTGATGCTTCTCGTTTTGCCGAAGTCGAGTGACCGAGGGGAGATAGTGGTAGGCCTTGAGGCGTCACCTCTGTGTGAGGGGGAGCGCCGCCGTTCGCCGAAGATAGCCCCCGATAGCACGCCTGCTGCGAGCATGGCCATGGATAGTACGAGGAAAGCGTGCCAGGCGGGCTTACATTGAATTCAAGGCACTTCCTCCTCCGGGAGGCACGGACTTTTTTCTGGCGGTAAGGGCTAGGGCAGGCCAAATCGTCCCGAGACCGCACTCATCTGCACACTGTCAACCATTCGAGACCGGAGCGAAGCGAAGTGGAGGGATTTGGCTAGAATAACTCGATTGGCCGACCTTTAAACTCAATATTCCGCTGGACGTTCGCCAACTTTACGAATCCTGTGATCACGGGAATGATGGACGTACCGGCCACCTGCACTGAATGTCGCGGGAATGATGGGTGCCGAGGTATGGTCTGCCCGGAGGACTTGACCGCCACGAAACTTCGCTTTAACACAATTTTCACACTCCTGTACTACGATGTGCCAATGCTACAGGAGCCTTTGAACATCGAAGACCTAGCGGGAATGCTCGAGGATCAGCGGGTATTGCGCCTCAGCGGCCCGATTCTTATCTCGAACCTCTTCCAATTCCAGGCTTTAGTTCGCGCCAACACCTTACGCAGTCTGATCCTGGATCTCACCCAGGTTCCCTACATCGATTCTGCTGGGATTGGGGCTTTAGTGGGCGCTTACGTCAACCATCAAAAGGACGGCCGCAGGCTGGCGCTGGTTGGGGTGGTCGAACGTGTTCGCAACACAATGCAGGTCACCAGGGTTGAGCAGTTCTTCCAGTTTTACGACACACCGCAGGCTGCCGAAGCCGCACTCGCCAAAAGGTAGACCGTTATAAACCTCAGCGGAACTTTTAGGTCGAGCAGGCTTCACACCTGATCACCGGTGAATTGTCGGAGTTGCGCAATCAGGGCCATTGGAGAGACAGCTTCCCCTTGACCCCGTTACGAGAGAAGCGCCAAATTGAGGTTGGTAAACTCGAGCGCATGCCGCCGGCCGTAGGTCTATGACCACATGCCTAGCCGATCGGCTGGCAGTAGCATACGCTCGAACTCCGGGGATCAGGCTCTTCGCACTGCGGTTTCGCCTGAACGGTGACGGAGAATGACATTGCAAGGCAGTCGTGCAATGCGCTTAGCCGCTCCATGGCTCACTCACCCGACCGCGGGCAACACGGCTGTGCTCCTGCCGCCATATGGTTTTGGAGTTTTGAGCGCGCACGCGGAAGCACTGCAAGAGTCTGGAAAGTTCAAAGTCCACAAGAGACCGCGTAGAGGGCCTTTTGATGCCGATCCTGCACACTGGAAATGCCAGGATGGACACCGTCGCCCGCAAGCTGGGAATCAGCCGGCAAACGCTGTTTCGCAGACTGAAAGCGGAAGGTATGACCTTCGAGCAGGTTCACGACGAGCTGCGACATAAGTTGGCGCCGCATTATCTGGCGGGGAAAAAGGTCTCTGTAAACGAGACCGCCTACCTGGTTGGATTCTCCGAAGCGGCGGCCTTCTCGCGCGCATTCAAGCGTTGGACCGGGGCGAGTCCCGGCAAGATGCGCCTCTCCGGATAAGAATGCCAGGAGATCGCCGTTTGTAGGGCATCCTAGCGCAAAGTTTTTTTGAGCATTTTTCTGAGATCGAGTTTTTCAACAGCCACGCCTGTTAATAACAGTTAGGAATCTCGGAACTGGTCCCCTACTGCAACTTGGCTTACCCGGTTTTTGCCTGATTCAGGACTGGAATGTCGGGGTCGGAGTCTTTCCAGAGTGTCAGGAAGTCCTGATACGATGCGGGAGCGAAGTAAAGTCCGCTTTCCTTTTGCTCTGCAATCAGGCTGCGCCATTTCACTTGCTTTTCAGATTGGTTCATGCCAGAAGCTTGCCGCTTCCGACGCGACGAGGCAAGATAGGGTTCAGATATCGCTCACGAAATGTCGAAATATCTCTGTTACGCTCAGAACCGCTAGCGGCAAAGGCACGCCCGGCGCTAGGGGCGAACGTACGGTCCAAAACTTGCGCTATCGCCTCCCTCCCTAGAAAAGAGCCGTTACTCACTGCAAACAGGTGGTTGGCGGGTTGGCGTGGGACCTCTTTTCATGCTTCGTTGTGACCGATTCCGTTCATGCTGACCTGTTTACAACAATCGATAATAACTTCCCGCGGGTAAGCTGGCTGGATCAGCGCAAGCCATCCACGATGTACAACTGACTGAGGATGCGGCTGTAGCTATAGGCATAGCATTTACCGTCGGGTGTGAACCAAGAATCGGGAAACATAAAGACGC
>JBPYDQ010000276.1:0-7642 GCA_051986135.1 Terriglobales bacterium
TTTGCTCGTTATTGCGGAGCCCCCGAGCCACCGCACGTCTCTGAATGGCAAGCCCTGCAGGCCGCCGGACCTGACGCCGTGTACTACGCGACGCGCCTCCGTGGCGCCTCAAACGCTAAGGCCAAACGCGAGCTTGGATTCCGCCCTCGTCCGCTTCAGTGGCTGGCTAATACGGCCGGGATAACTGATGGATAACAAATGTTCATGCTCCGTTGGTGGTTAGGACAGACCGAACGCTCATCATCAAATGATCTGATCGAAGCATTGATGAAAAAGGTCGGGATCATGGATGGAGCATAATTGATTAACGCGAAAGATGCCGCGGAAACGTCAAGACCGGCTCGAACAGATTGCGCAATCGAATCCCATTCCGTGTTCAGCCAATGCTGGCGACTCTCGTGGCCAAGCCGTTCGACGAACCTGGCTGGGTGTACGAGGAAAAGTATGACGGTATCCGCGTCCTCGCATACAAGGAAGGCAAACACGTCTCATTGCTTTCACGAAATGATGTCGACCGCACCGGAGGCTTTCCCGAGGTGGTTGCCGCCATTACACAGCTGCGACCGGCTTCCCTCTTGCTCGACGGGGAGCTCGTCGTCTTTGACCGCAACAAGATCTCTCGGTTTCAACTTTTGCAACAGGGCAAAGGCCATGCCTTTTACGCTGCTTTCGATTGCCTCTATGATGGGGGTACAGATCTACGGCAAGAACCACTATCGGCTCGACGTAAAATTCTCGAAAAAATTCTGCCAACAAGTGGTGTAACTCTGATATCCCGCCGTCTGTCCGCCAACGGTCTCGAAGCGTACAAGCTGGCGAAACGGCGCGGCTATGAGGGTCTGGTTGCGAAGGACGATTCTTCACCCTACGTCGAGCGGCGTTCGAGGTATTGGCTTAAAGTGAAGGTCCATCAGGAGGACGAGTTCGTCATCGTGGGTTTCACCGCGCCACAAGGATCCCGTAAATATTTCGGAGCGTTGCTCTTGGGGGCCTACGAAGACGACAAACTTCGCTATGTCGGCAAGGTCGGCACCGGATTTGACGGGAGCGCACTGACGTCTCTCTATAGGAGATTCCAGGCTTTGATCGAAGATAAAATCGCGCTAGTCGATTCTCCCCGCGAGAGGGATGTCACATTCCTGAAGCCGAGACTCGTTGCGCAAATCTCCTACCAGGAACTGACCGCCGACAAGAAGCTGCGGCAGCCCGTCTTCTTAGGACTTCGTGATGACAAACGACCGAACGAAGTCGTTTTGCCGGAGATTACCGGGTAGAGTGTGCTGAATGCTCTCAATCTCTTACAGTGGTGCTCAACCTTCTCATCCCTGCTCGATCACCCATTCTGGAGTGAATGTAACGCTTGCCCCGCGGCTCATAAGGGATGACTAGAAACACAAGCGAGCGCCTGCAATGGCGAATATGTCTCTAAAAAAGAAGCCTCTGCTGGAAAACCAATCCCTCCCAGGTGCGCAGTGATTGAGGTGCACCTAGGCGAATTGAAACATTTGTATGATGCGATCGACCCCCGCCCTTCCGCGATCGAGACTCAGGCCCTGGCATCGATCCATTAGCGGCATACAACAACCGTCCAAGTGCATATCTGGAGAGCCAATTGTGCACGGGTTCGGCACGCTAATGCAGGAAGATTTCCTCAGTGAGAAAGGCGTAAAGCACTATGAAGAGCAGCGGGCCAAAATGCGCGATACGGGAGGTGCCACATCATGCCCTTTGCCCGCCTGCCGTTGTTTCTCAGTAGACGATGATCTTGCCTGTGTTCTGTGGAAACGGAGGATCGTTGTAGAAAAACTCTCCTTTGATGTCGAAATGGTTGACGTATGAACGCCCAGGCAGCAGCACTCCAGAGTCATACTCAGGCTCCCAGAACGACACGGCGCCATGTGCGGTCTCGTTGTCCGTGGGTTTTACAAAAGTGACACTTGTTCCGGCCGGTACCCGGAGCACTTGCGGAGCATTCGCGTTCTCGGCAACTATATTTTCCGCGGTACCGGGCGCGTTTGTCTTTTCATCCCACACACGGCCCAAAGTAATTGTGTTACGTGTGGCAGTCCCTTCCACCGGCTTTGCGTGTATGTCTCGCCGTTTTGATGGCGGCTTTGGCGCCCCTACCTGCGGTACAGTACCACCTTGTCTGCGCCCAGAGATGATCGCCGCGTGGGCTATCTTCATACGGATAGAACTGTCCTCCGGCGAGTACTGCAATGGTTCCTGTACCTGGTCCCCAACTACGACCTTCTTTCCTATATCGCACAATCGTCTCCTCCCGCGGATGGTTTGTCGGCAATCCGAAAGATGGCTTCGCGATGATTCCGCAAGAAGGTCAGCCAGCGCCTAGCCAGCTCCGGGTTCCTAGGCACTCGTTGGAGCCATCGCGAAACCGTCGGCTCCGAAACGTTGAAACCAAGTTAGCAATTCGCCATGGATACGCGGTGCTCCCCAAGTCGGATTTTCGGTGGCCATGTGAAAGATCAGCACCCGAATTTCCTCGGCCAAAGGTTTGCGGCCCCCACGTCGTTGAACTCTGGAGAGCCGTTTCCAATACCAGCGAAATCCTGCTCGATGCCACTCCACCACCGTTCTCGGCAATACCAGGATCAGAGGCTTCTGCCATCCCGAGTTGCCGATAGTCGACGACGAGGTCGCTTGTTGCTGTGCAACGCAAGCAACTGTTGTTTGAGAGCGAGGTTCTCGAGAATGAGATCCTGGCGGGAGCGGAAAAAGCCAATGATCCAGCCGATGAAGTGCCGAGGAACGGAATCATAGCCCGAAATCTTATCGCACCTCCCTGGCAGTGCTCTGCACCCAAATCTTTCATTTCATGCATGCGCGAGATTTTGATGACCGACAACAAAATTCCGCCCTTTCAACACGAACTGTCCAGACATGAACTTGCCGTTGTAGTCGCCGATGGCGACGGGCGCGCCGCGACTCGGTGATCACGGTCGGCGACGACATCACCGCTCGCCTCACTAACCACGGGCTGACACCGCTCGCCCGTCCGTAACTGGGCTCACGAGAACTTGGTCTTTGGTCGCGCCTGGCGTTCGCCGTCCACGATGAGATCGGCCCGCTCGTTGTAGAACGCGACCAGCCCGGCGATCTTGACGTTCTCGGGGAGCGGCGTCTTGTACGACCAAGCCAGGTCCTTAACCGTCTCGCCGCGGGCATCGACGGACCAGTATTCGGCGAAGCCCTTGTACGCGCAGCCGGTGACGGTGTCGGTCGGAATAAGCAGGTCCATGCGCACGTCGAGCTTCGGGATATAGTATCGAGTCGGCAAGCTCGTCTCGAACAGCAGCGTCGGCCGGTGCGTGTCGGCGATCTTCACGCCGTTCACCTCGACCTCGACGTGCCGGGAGCTGTGCAAGATGTCGATGCGCTTGTACGGGTCGTGTGGGTGGACGAAGACCTCCTCGTCTTCCTCGAACCATCCGTCCATGGCGTTCCAGTCGAAGCGGATCAGGTCGCGTAGTTCCTCGACTGGTGACTCCGGGTAGTGCCAAGCGGCGTCCTCCACCTCGCGGTCGCCACCCTTGACGGTGAAGTTGTGAGCGTCGCCCCGGCTCGGCGAGCGCGAGGTGTGCCCGTTCGGAGTCAGCAGCTCCATGCGTACGTCGTCCCGCGGGAAGTAATACGCGGGATAGTATGGGACCTCCCACACCAGCTTGAGGCGCTTCGTGTCGGCGACGAGTACTCCGCCAAGGTACGTTCGCACCCGTTTGAGCCCGTCCTCGATATGAACACGTTCTCGGGTCTCAGACATCGCACTCTCCCGTGGTCGATGTATCTTGTTCGGGCGACGATAGGAAAAACTAGGGCCGTTTCGCGTCTTCCATAACTGTCCCTACCGAAAACTTCTGGTCCTGCAAGTTCCTGCGCCCATGTAACAATGTTACATGCCTGCCTTCGTAAACGCCCACCAGTGAACTTCGACCCGGATGTTGCTGATTCTCAGGCTCCTAGCCAGCGATGACATTTTCGCGAACCACAATCGAATTTTCGGTAGGGACAGGTGTGCGTTTGTTTAACTTTGGTTTGTAGATCATGCTTTTCAGCCACAGATAGCTGGCTTCCATTCCTTGCTCTGAACCGGTTCAAGCATGCCCGTCCCCATCCGAATGCTTGCGGTCCACCTGAATCGCATGCCAGGCAGCCAAGGAGTACCCACGTGCAGTTCGAGAACACGATCAGGCGGTCCGCCCACCCATCCAGTGCAGGCACTCCAGGTGGCAGCCATTTCGGCGCATGTTGAGGCAGATGGCCTCGAGTGATCCGCGCCATCTGCACTGTCATGATTGCCAACGTCGCCACCAGCAGGACCACACTGATCCAGCTTAGGTTCGCGATCCAATAGAGCGCTGTTCGCGCCGTGCGCCAGGTTTCGTTTCTACCAAGAGCAACACTCAGCAGCAAGGCTGCAATGGGGAAGCCGACAACTCCCAGCAGACCTGCGATCCCATGCCCTATTGGGTGCGTGATGTCAAAAGCGGAGGCCGTCGCCTCGCCAAGCCCGGCAACGATCAGAAACCACAAGCCCACTCTTCCCGTTTTCGTCTGGACCTGTGGCCAGATGGCGACCGCCAAAGCCCACGAGCCGACGCCCCTGGACAAATCAGCGCCAGCACCCAGGTAGCGTCCGACTGCATATTCACTGATCACGCGCCAGGAGGGCGAAAATTCGGGGCTCAATACATGCAGGCTAGCCAGAAGCAAGATCGTCGTAATAGTCGCGAGAATGGCTAGCCAGGGCACCGGCTCCACGATCTGCGACGGATAGCTCATCCATGAAACTCGTTTTGTCGCCCCCTCGGTCATTCAGTCCTCCAGATCGGATGCAAACGATGTCAGCAACCTAGATCATGCCTTCCAATCGCGCATAGCTCGCTTCCATTCCGCGTTCCATACCGGTTGCGAGCATAGCCGCGCGCGTCTGAGCATCGGGCAGAGCCATACGCATGGTCATCAGTGTGCCTGTGCCGTCTGCATCAAACCTCGTCTCAACGTGGTTGTCCGGCGTAGGATGTGGCAGGTACATGCGCTCGACATGCACGATCCGGCTATAAGGCGTGAGTTCTAGATATTCGCCGGTGAGGTAGAATCCTCCGCCTTTACCATTCGTCCACTCGTAGCGGATTTTGCCGCCGGGCTTCGCCTCGTTGATGCAGACGGGCATCGTCCAGCCCTCAGGGCCGAGCAACCATTTCTGGAGTAATTTTGGATCGGTGTGAGCGCGGTACACGGCCTCGGGCGGCGCGGCGAATCGTCTGGTCACGACCACGTGGGTGTCACCTTCGGTCTTCAGCGTCAACTTGCTCATCGTTTTTCTCCTCTTTTTGTCTTCGGTTGTTTCATGCCGGCCAGCACTTGGTCCAGCCGGTCATAATTCGTGTCCAGGGCTCTTCGCAGCATTTCTAGCCATTCGTCTATGGCTTCGATACCGACCTTTGCGAGGCGACGGGGTCGCTTCGTACCCTCAACACGGCGAACAACAAGCCCCGCTTCTTCGAGCACCTTGAGGTGTTGAGAAATTGCTGGTTGCGTCATCTCGAAGGGCTTGGCCAGTTCCATCACAGTCGCTTCGCCTTTGGCGAGACGCGCAAGAATTGCCCGGCGCGTTGGATCGGCCAATGCAGCAAAGGCGGCATCGAGATTTCCGCCATCCATAAATTATAGCTTATATAAGCTATAGTTTATTGTCAACCAATTCGGCCGTTTGCGTCTGGGCGTGATTTTGGACGCATGAAGAACTACTTGGAAGTTATTCCGGGACACCAGACTCGCGGCGCGGATTCTCCGAGACCGAAAGCGGTTGGTCGCTGAGGCCACGCCAGGCCCCAATTACTGACCTCCGCCGCTAGTCGCCGCAGTCCTGCCAAGTAGGATTTTTTTCCACTCACTGTGCCACGAATTTTCAAGAATTCTGGCAAGGAATTTCATTAATTCTGGAACCTGCACGATTCGAGACCATGTGGGCCTCGGGCCTGCCCGGAAAGGATAATGTGATGTTTGGTCGAATGATGGTAACGCGAATTCTCGAGGTCGGAGCAGGTGCCGATCTCGAAGCTGCAATCACTTCACTTTTGCGAGCGGCAGAGCAGGCAGAAATCGCTCGCTGGATCGAATTTCCGTCGTCGGTCTTGCTGTTCTTGTTGGTGCCGGGGGATGCGGAATCCGGGGCCCTCTACATCCTGGACCGTAAGATCGGAGCCTGGTACTCGGTCGACTTCGATGACAAGCAATTCGGCGGCTACAGCGTGAGCCAACTCGAACAGCTCCTCAAGGAATGCCAGTTCCTCGACCTGGTTGAACGGCCCGCGCTTTGGCGAACACGGCTGAGCTGGTGGGTGGAGCCGGGCCAGGCGCCAGAGGCGCGCGTTTGACAGAAGAAATATTCACGGGCTATCTACCAACAGCACACCGCGAGGAGGTGTGAGCGGAACGGAGATTCGGAGCAGTTTCGCAATGCCTACAATGGAGGTGGTGCAACGTGACCGGGTTATCCAAGGCGACACCGGAGGTGGTTAACGACTACCTCAGGTTGTTCGTTAACCGGGGGGAATACACCCTGCAATCGATGCGCCCGCAGCCGGCCAGCGGACGTCACCATTACTTCCGGCCGACCAATAAAAAACTGGCGTAGCGCTAGGGCAAAATCACAAGAACGCGGTGGAAGACTTTTCGAAACCAAGGTGTTGCTTCGCGGGGACATGGCTGCTTGAAACTTGGTTTATCAGGAAGACCGGATAGCAAAAGTTAACCAATGAGCAAAAAGATGCAATACAACTCACACAGGCTTCGCACGTTTTGCGTACCTTTGGGCCTCGGAAGACTCTCCGAGGCGATCCGTTACGTAGGCTAACCAGCTGTAAATGTCTAATATCGGTAGGTTGCTCCTAACTGCTTGTGCTTCCGCCCTGAGAAATTCATCCTTTGCTGCACCGAACAACTTGAGACGGGCGTACGCAATGCCAAGGTAGAAATGAATGCAGTCCTTCCAGGCCCCCGGTAATTCATGAGACATGCCGCTCAAAAAGGCATCCTTAGCTGATGAGTCATCCTTGAGCTCCAGAAAACATCGACCGAGATTGGCCAATAGTTCACCGCGCTGAGTGACGGTTAACTCGAAGCTGAGGGTTTCCTGTAGAACAGGTATTGCAGCTGCAAAACTATTTGTGTCTACTAACTCGAAAGCGCGGCGGCGTTGAACATCCTCATAAAGAAAGTACAGGTCTGGTTGCTTTAACTTCTCACCATATGTTGAAAGCATGCAACTAAAAACGTGTAGTGCTTGCGTGCTTTGTTTCTGGCTATCGTAAATACATCCCTCGATGAAGTCACACTGCAAGCGTGTGTCAAGATCGGTCTGTGGTGCCTGCTGGCGAACCAAGGACAGCTGTTCTTTGCAGCCGGCAAGGTTTCCAACTATTTCGTGGCAGATTGCTTTTTTAAGTAGGAGAGATATCTTCGTATTATCATCGAGGGGTTCGGCTAACAACGCATCAATCTCTTGAAGGGCATTTTCCGCTAGGCGAGTATCACGGCTAGCGACGGCAACATCTATCGAAGCAGTATTAAGGTCCCTAGCCATTTCTAGAACTATGGATTGTTTACCTGTGGCCCGCAA
>JBPYDQ010000277.1:0-5033 GCA_051986135.1 Terriglobales bacterium
GCGCACTGGTGGGACGCCGACTGCAAGCAGCTCCACATCCCCTGCGAGCCGCGGACCGGATTGAACGATCTCATCCTGAACGAGACAGGAGGAATGGTGATGGCCATCGGCTTCCAGTGGCTCGACAAGCACGTTCAGAAGCGGATCGAAGAGCGTTTCCAGAGCCGGGCCGTGATCGACGTCACGCGGATGCTCACTTATCCGCCGCAGACGTGGGCCAACATCGTACGCTTCCGAAGGCCGTGGTTATCGTGATAGCCGGCCGTGACGACTGGCTTACCGGGCTGTTGTCAGTGACCCTGAAGCACAGTGTAGCGACTGATCGTGTACCCGAGCGCACTGCCCATGAAGACGTCCGACAGGAAATGCACGTTGAGCGTGAGCCGTGAGAATCCGACCATCGAGGCCAAGCCATAGGCAACGTAAGGCACCCAGCGATGGTTTCGATATTGCCGGGCGATGATGGTGGCAACCGCAAACGCGACCATGCTGTGCCCGGAAGGAAAGCTTCCATCTCCTCGTATGTATTGAGTCGGTGAGCGGCTGGTCACAAACCAGCCGGAAGCCGGGTAACTGATTGGCCTCAGCCGCATGGTGGCATCCTTCAAAACCGTCTGCACCACCGCGGCATCGGCCATCGCCTCACCCGCGTACAACGCCGTGTGTTGCATCTTCGAGTCCTTGCGGACCCGCCCGATGGCATACATCGAGGCCGCAGTCACACCCATGCCGATTGCCGCGGCGTTGCCGTTAACGATGGTCCGGAACCCATTGAATGTCGTCGTGCGGCGAAAATATCCCGATTCGATCGGATCGACATGAAAAAGTCCCACCGTGGTCCCTAGAACCGCAGCGGTGGGCACCAAATCTTGACCTTGAACAAGTCTGGCCGGAAAAGTCCAGATCTGCTTTTGATCGTCGACCCAGTTGTGGAACAGAAGTTTCCACGAAACTGGCCGGTCAGAGTCGGTTCCCGGCGATGGGGTAGACGGGCCAGCCGTCTCCGGCGGTAAAGCAGGAGCAGCAGGTGAACTCTGATCAGGTCCCGTGATTTGGGCGGGTGCCCGACTTGGAATCATAAGAAAAGAAAGGGCAATCACCACAACCGGGAGCTTTTTAGAAATTTCCGCATCGCGGCCGAACTGGACGGCGACAGCGACCAGAGAGAGTAGAAAACCGAATAGGCCCAGAAAAAATGGCATCCGCTGAGTGTATCGACTGGCACCATATTGTGTCAATGCGGTGTACAGATGTGGTTGTCCGTGAACCACCGCAGACGTTGGACCGGCTGGCGTGCGACCTGATGCTGCACGAGATTATCATCGCGGAACCCTCGGAAGCATGGGGTTTGAATTGGTAAGCGTGGCCGAACCGGACCTGATGGCGAACGATTCGACGCCGCATTCTGGTACAGCAGACGACGGGGCCGTTGCGCAATACGAAAAGTATCAGATCGCGCTGAAGAGCTTCATGGCGCGCGGATGCGCAAGCGGGCGAAAGAGGGACGGTGCGAAGGGCGAGAGCCTTTTCTGGATTACGAGGGCGAACAGGCGACCCTGGAACGTCTGAAGGCTCTCCGGGCTGGGGGGTCTCGGCTTTGACCCATCGCAGCGCGGATGGCAGCCGAGCACATGTCCGACGCACATGCCGTATGCGGCATGTGCGGCGTTATGCCGAGGACCGGATTATGCCGAACCAGCGTCGGGATTGCCACTTTGGCGTGGCTTTCGTGAACTGATTGCCTCGGGCGATTCGGCATAATCGGCCGAAGGCTACAGGCTCTTCAGGAACGTCAACAGGTGGTCGTCGGGCCGGAATCGAAGTTCGGCGACTTCTAAAGGACTGGCCTTCTTCAGAGCTTGCTCTTTGAGGGCGAGGTCGGCATCGAGGTAGATCTGGGTTGTTTCGACGGATTCGTGCCCGAGCCAAAGCGCGATCACGGAACGGTCCACACCCGCTTGTAGTAGCTCCATGGCTGCGCTGTGTCGAAGCACGTGTGGCGTGACGCGTTTCGCCTTCAGGGTCGGACAGTTCTGTTCGGCCGCTGCCGCATACCGCGAGACTAGGTACTGGACAGCATCAGAACTCAACCGGCCTCCGTGCGCATTCGGAAACAGGATCTGGCCGCTCGCAGGCCTCTGCTCCCGAATCCATTCCGCCAGAACTCCAGCAGTCGATTTTGCCAGCGGCGTGCAGCGCTCTTTGCGTCCCTTTCCCACGCAGTGGACGTGAGCACCCCTGCCGAGGACTACGTCTTGCTGGCGAAGGGCCGTTATTTCCGCCAACCTCAGACCAGTCTGAACTGCCATGAGCAGCAACGCATGGTCGCGCCGTCCCCTCCAGGTATTCCGGTCGGGCACTGACAAAAGGGCGTCGATTTCGGCGCGGGACAAGAAGCCAACCAGCCGGCGTTCATGGCGCTTACTGGGAATCGCCAGCACCCGCTGAACCAGTGCGGAGTGCTGCGGGCTCTCCAACGCCGTGTACCGAAAGAACGATCGGATTACTGTCATACGAAGGTTCCGGGTGCGCACGGCGTTGCTGCGATCATGTTCGAGACTGTCGAGGAACGCTGCGATAAACGGTGCGTTCAGGTTCTCCAACGTGATCTGTGAAGCCGGCTTGCCGAGCTTTTGATGGGCGAACTGCAGCAGTAGGCGGAAGGTATCCCGGTAAGAAGCAATCGTGTGCGGGCTCGCCTGGCGCTGAGCTATCAACCGATTTGAAAAGAACGACTGCAGGAGCTCCGGAAAATCGATCGGATGGCTCATTCGTGGACCTCCCACCGCTTTTCCATGGACCGTCCGGCAGCCGCCATCAGCTCCGGAGTGTTGCTGAGATACCAATAGGTGTCGTCGGATGACTATGGCCGAGATAGGTCGATAAAATCGGCAGGCGACGCCTGACGTCTTCCCCCGTGCGGCACCATCGCAGCAAGGTTTCAACGGCGAAGCGATGGCGCAGATCGTGCAGGCGTGGCCCGCGACTTGCGGATGCTCCGCGAATGCCAACTTGTCGAGAAAGCCGATAAAACACCCGTCTGACTTGGCCGGCGTCCAGATGGGCACCAGTCTTGGAAGGAAAGAATACTGCCGTGGGGTGGTCCGCGAATATACGATCACGGTGCGCAGCGTATTCAGCGAGTGCCTGCTTCGCAGTGGGATGCAAGGGCACAAGCCGGGACTTGCCGAATTTTGTAGCCCGGATCGTGAGCACCGCTTCTGTCCAGTCGATGTCGCGACACTCCAGGTTCAGAGCCTCGCTGATCCGCAGGCCGCCCACTGCCAAGAGGCCCAGCAAACAGCAGTACGTGTCAGGCTGTAACTTGAATTGAGCTGGCATGCATCTTGCCGCCTCCAAGAGCTGTTCGATCTCGGCAGTGGAATACAGGTACGGCGTCGCGCGCTGGGCCCTGAACGGCAACAGGCCGTCCGGCGGCACCTCAGTTGCGGCGTCCATCGTACTCCAGTACCGCGCAAAGCCCCGAATCGCACTCAGCCGCGCTGCCCATTCGGCACGCTGCAGATGTTGAGGCTGCGTCGCCCACTGCACCGCAAGCCGCGTCGTGATCTGCGGTTCACCGCGTTCAGCCAGCCATAGGACAAAATCTCGGACGAAGCGGCAAGGCCGCTTCAGCTTGAAGCCTAGGCTACGCCGTAATGTCAGGTAGTCTTCAGCACCTGTCTGGAGGGCCGTCATCGGGTACCTCCTGGCCAGGGGAGTGCGAGTTCGCGAAGCGCGGTCACATCGACCTTCGCGTAGAGGGCCGTTGTGTCCGGCCTGCGATGGCCGAGAACGTCGCCGATCTCCTCCAGAGAGGCCCCGTTTCGCAAGAGGTCAACGGCCAGCGTGTGGCGAAACAAGTGGGCCCCTGTCCGTTCAGAGTCGATGCCCGCCCCAATCAAGGTCCGGCGCACGATCGAAGAGACGGAAATCGTATGAGCAAACCCACGGATCGGTGCGCAGCGACGCAGAAAAACACGGCGGCTGCAACACCGTGGCCGATCCGATTGTAGATACGCGGCGATGGCGGCGCCGACATCGACTGGTAACGGCAACTGTGTCCAGCGGCTGCCCTTACGACGGATTCGGATAAGGCCGTTGTCCCAGTCCAGGTCCTCCAAATTCAACGTGACCACCTCGCCGGCTCGCAGCCCCAGGCGAGCCAGCAGCAGCAAAATCGCGTAGTTTCGGCGGCCCACTGGCGTACTCCGATCATGCGCAGCAAGCACCCGCTGCACGGTGCCGGTCGGCAGAGACTTAGGTATTGCCGAAAACGACCAACTGGCCACCCGCAGAACACAGCCAGACAACTCCATTGGGATCTTTCCCTGATGTAACAGGTAGCGGAGAAAAGCCCTGAGCGCCGTAACGAGGAGCTTTCTACGCCCCGGTGACAGTTTCGCCGCCTGGGTTTTCAGATATGTGATCACATCATCTGCACGTAGTCCGCTGAGGCACACCTCGCCCCCTGAGAACAGCTCACCTAAAAACTGCTCGACGAAGGAGAGATAGTTCGGCACGCTCGCCGCAGAGAGCCCGCGGTCGCGGACAAGATAATCTCGGTATTCCTGTATGCACGCCTGCACGGGCGTACTGGGGCGTGGTGTTTCAACTTTCACCACGCCCACTTCCCGAAGGATCGAGACCAGGCGACGGATGGTCGCACGTTCAGGATGGTGCGACACGCCAGGGTCGCGGCCCAGGAACTTTCGCACGACTTCATCGTCGAGATCATTCGTTCGGATGCTTTCCTGCTGAAGCCATTTGCTGAACCTGGTGATCGCGTATGCTTGGCATAGCAGCGAAGACGGCAAAAAGCCGTCGCGCTTGACTCGGGCGAGATAAATGTCGAAATATTCCGCCAGCGGACCCACCCGCAGGCGCTCTAACAGCTTGGGATCAATGAGGGGTTGCATCCCTCAAAGATGGACGGTTCGGCCGTTGGATTATGCCGCATGATCGAGGCTGAACCAAGCCAGCGACGGCGCGTAGACCAGACCATTCGGCATAATCCGGTCCTCGGCATAACT
>JBPYDQ010000278.1:0-2399 GCA_051986135.1 Terriglobales bacterium
GGCGTCGCCTTGATTCGGGCGATTGTCTCGAGGGGAACGAAGTTGCATCCGGGCAACTGCAGTTGGGACTTAAGCCAAGTGCCAGCCACCGGAGCGAGGACGGCCGGAATCGGCCAAGCCTTCGCTCTCGCCACGAACTTAGCGTTGCAGTCCGGTTCAATATAACCGGTGAACGGCACCGCCGTGGCCAGCGTGTTTGGAAATGCCTGGACGAGTTTGGTGCGAAGCTTCGCCTGGCCAAAAATATGGCCGATGCCGATGATCAGCAGCGTTTTTTTATGTTCCAGTAGGATTTCGTCGCGGAGGATGCGGAAGTAATTGTCGTCGCGCTGCAACAGAAAAGGCAGGATATCCTGGAAGGTTTCGATTTTGGACCAATCGACTTTTGGCTCACCCAGCCACACCTTAATGCGGTGCTCCGGCCCCAACCCGCGGTTCGCAGCGCGAACATTGGCGAAGAAGTTGATATAGCCCAGGGAGGTTGGGCCGGGAACCCATCCGGCGGTTTGCGTCCACACACGCCTGAGTTCCTTGAGCGGCACGTCTTCACCTGCAACATAGCGGTCAATGATTTCCTGGGATGCTTCGCCGCCGAACTCCACGATCACATTGCCGACGTTTTCGGCAAATCGCGGATCGCGCACCAGCGCGCTGTAGAAGTCCTCTTCCTGCGCTAACCCGTGCTGGTCACACAGCACCACGACCGGCTTCTGCTGAAAT
The DNA here is from genome assembly GCA_051986135.1 of Terriglobales bacterium. Lineage (GTDB taxonomy): Bacteria > Acidobacteriota > Terriglobia > Terriglobales > Acidobacteriaceae > Gp1-AA122. The sequence goes on from JBPYDQ010000278.1 coordinate 721, forward strand.
AGACCAAGCGCGCCGTCGACTGCGGCTTTCACCTCGGGCGCTCGCTCGGCTGGCGATTGAGCGGGTGACGGTGCACTTACAGCAGCAAGAAGCACCAAACCGCAAACGAGTTTCACGATTGGTTCCATCATGCTTTGCCTCCTGTCGCTTTATGCAAAACGCCAAGTCTGTCATCCATGCCACGCACTTACATCCAACTAGACGCCGCTCCCGGCATTTCGGTTCAGCTCAAGGCAAGACTGATGTTCTCGATCGTGGCTTGGGGGCAACTCCTGGCTTGTTCGGGTACCGGACATCATGATGCCAGTACCCACATGGACGGTAAGCTTGTTTATCAAGACCTGTTTATGAAGAGCTGTCCATTTTTGATTCGACTCTTTCGGGTTCGTGTCCGAGTTGCCGACGATACGCCCAAAACGTCCTGTCGCTTCCCACATGCTTATATGCAAGGCTGGTCTCCCGATGAATTACGATGAAAACCGGCTTGAATCTTGCCCGCAATTGTACCGAACCGTACCGCATTGGTCTGACCGACAATACGCGGGCGAAGACTTCCGACTTAATGGTTCGAGGAGCCCATCGTCGGAGGAAGGGTCGCATGGCGCATTGCGGAACTCCCAGCGATCGCCGCGACGAGGCAAAGTGCGGCGCAGATCGTCACCGTCGCAAGCCTGCCGTGGATGGGTCGAGGCGGATCGGCCGAACGCGGACGCAAGCTCCAAACGACGGCAATGGCCGCGAGACGGAATAACATGGCAATTGCCCCCGTGCTGTCATTCAATGGATCGCCATTATGAACATGTGTGATGACGGCGCCCATCATGTCAACGCTGATTCCAATGGCCGCCGGCAACGCGGCCCACGGAATCAGAAGCGCAGCTCCGCCGATGATTTCCGCAACCATGATGAATTTGAGGAAAGAGATGGAATAACCGGATTGCGTGAAGAAATCAGTCATCGCCTGCATAGAGAAGGCTTTTCCGACACCAGCGATCAAAATGCTGTATCCCGCAGAAAGGCAAAGGGCGGAATAGACTTGAGGCTCCAGCAAAATCTCGGGCGGCTTCGAGCGGCGCAGCACCAGCCCGAACAAGGCTCCAAGAAGAAAGTTTGTACCGTCGCCGAAAAGTTTGCTTAGGCTGCTCCAGGGTCCCGGCACAGGCAAAACATAAGTTAATACAAAGAGGATTACGCCCAGCGTCACGCGAACCGCAATTAAGACGTAATAGGCGCGGGCAAGGCGCGAAGTTTCGATGTTCGCAAAGAAGTCTGCGGCGAGCCCGCCGGCAATGGCTCCTGCGACGATTAGCGCGAGAACATAATCAACACGAAATAACATGGTTCGGTGCGAGCAAAGAAGATAGGCTATCGGAGAATGGAAAGCAAACCACGCGGTGGAGTGGGAGTGCGAGGGTTAAAGTCGAAAGTTCCAGTTCAGGGGCGTCGCCAGTCCCTGGGCAGGTCCTGGGCGACACTCTCTATTTTTGTGAAGCCGCTTAGCACAACGGACAGCCATCGGCTGGATTAGCAACGCGATTTGATCCCGAAGGATGACTGTGTTCTCAGAAGACACCCGGGCCAGAAAGTCGGGTTCTGGGAAGTGCCTTCTGTGCCGCTTCCAGCCGATCATGGGCGGATGACGGGCAAACGGGAAGTAATCGAACATGCCTGGTTTGTAC
>JBPYDQ010000279.1:0-5943 GCA_051986135.1 Terriglobales bacterium
AGAATGAAAAATATTGCCACAGCACTGCTGGTTTTCGTGTTTTTGCTTGTCCCCATGCGGGCAAAAGCACAAGCCCAGCCACTTCCGCCTGTATCGAACGTTCCAGACATAGTCAACCCCAACGAAAGTGAATTGCAACGAGAGACGCACTTTCTCACGTTTATCGGAAGCTTTGTTCCGCAGAATGCCACTGATGGAAGGGCGTATTACCTCGCAATCGATCCGACGAGTTCAAAAGCTGACTTCCCGCACTGGCTGGCGAACGCGGGTTTCATCGGCGATCCATCTCAATGGCACTCCTCCGGGGCGCAAACGATTATTACGAACCAACCAGGCTGCTCCGGCACCAATACATGTACCTACGGAGACAACATAATCAATGCTGACGCGCATGTAATCGTGCTGAACGCGGCGGATCTTGGTTTTGTGCGCAATCAGTTTATTCGCTGTGTTCCAAATTGCACGGTGAACAACCCCAAAATCTACACCTATCTGGAAAATTATCCCGTCGCACCATTTGCAGCGGGCGGCTCCCACTTTGGTTCATCGGATCCGAATCTTGTCAGTTCCGCCTACCCCTTGCAATCCGAAGCTGCAGCCGCAATTCAGTCGGCGCTTACCAGGCCTTTGGGCGTGTTGGGCGGCGACGGCGTGAGCCCTTGCCCTCGTAATAGTCCATGTATCGAACGAATTGCCGATGTCGCATTTGAATGGGCACCCCCGGCGTCGAATCCGGCTTCGTCAACCCGTTTCGGACAGATGTATGCTTACCAATTCGCCCATGATGCAGCGAACGGAATCACTGAAACGGTAAATTTCGCCCCTGGGATCGTTGGTGTCGGAAAGGTCATGGACCAGAAAACGGGCCAGCTTGTCACAATCGTGGCTGGTGACAAATTTGCGCCCAACCTGGATGGAATCGGATTCAAGCAGCACCCCGACGTCTGCTTGACCTGCCATGGCGGCCAGCCGCAGAAATTGACCATCAGCGGAACATTTCCACGCGGAGGGAATATCAACGGATTCAGGTTCCTGCCGCTCGACAACAATAACCTGCTGTTCACTTCGGACAGCGGACCCGAACCCACCTCGCGGGTAAACCAAGAAGCCGCAATCAAGGTCTACAACCTGGAGGTGCTGCTGACTGTGCCGACCTTCTCGGAAGGCGATGGTACAGGCTCAGTTCGTCAGGCCCACCTGCGGACAGTCATCCAAGGCTGGTACTCAGCGGGGACATCGAACTACTCGGACGATACCAGCATGACAGGCACCATCCAAAAGACGGGCTGGATTCCGCCAGGCTGGCGTGAAGCAGCGCACGGTGGCACTGCACCCGTGGGTGCGGAGAAGATCTATACGAATGTGCTTGCGCCCTCCTGCCGCACCTGCCACTTCAACCGTGAAATCTCGCTGGACTTTGGGACGTATGCCAATTTCCACCAGGATTCGGATCTCACGCAATTAGCTCTGATGCCCCAATGCAAAAACAATACCCCCGGCTCCGGCGCCACCGACCTACCCGACCCGGGCGGCAGGTACATGCCCCTTGCGCACCTGACCTTCGAGAAAATCTGGCAGACACAGGGCGGGCCTATAACGTTGCCCGCCGGTTTGACACTTGACCACGAGATAGATCGCCTGGCCAGAGACTTCGGATTCACTGCCGGAGTGACCGGTTATTGTGCAACGAACCCATAACGTGCAACTGCGACGACGGGACTTGCTGAGAACCCCATCGTCTCAGTGTCGAACCGACCTGTCGCCCAGCTAGACGTGAGCACCCGGCGGGTTTTTGCACGCCGGGTGCTTGCTTGCAATCGCCGCAAAATGTTGCTGTCGGAGGCTTGGCCAACCCCTGTCACTTTTTGCGACGGGCTTTGGGGCGAGGATCAGCGAAGAACCAGGGCGGTGCGAGATTCACTTGCAGCGCTACCCCCAGCATGGCAGAAATTCGCGAAATCGATCTGAAGCCGAGTCTTATCTCCTAGGGTAAGTGCTGGGTCGTCGTCTCGAAAGAACTTGCAGGAGGTTGCGATGGAAAATGAGGTTAAACGTGCCGTCGGAGGGGCAGTTGAGGTGGAGCACGATCCCGATGGCATCGCGGAAACAAAAGGGCAATGGGTGGCCCCGAAACTAAGGAAGGTGGACATTGCAGAAGTCACTGCACATGGTGACTTCTTGTCGATCGATGGCCCGACGAGTTCCTGAACTAAAAAAACTCGTGCCGGCGAACTCATTGCTCTTTTCTGGATAGCCTCCGCGCCGAGCAGAGTCGCAAAGCCTGCTCTACGTGAGAGATTTTGAATTTCCCGACGGACAAACATGCGTATCCAGATGTTCCGGCTCGATAGGAGTAGCGATGTCGGTCAACGCGTACCGGGCGTACGGACTCAGTATTCACACCGAGCTAGCTTGCCCCGAACTTCCACCGCATCCACATCCCATCGATGATCCCGACGTGACAATCACCTTGTTTCCTGAAGACGCGGGCACTCTGTTCCGCTTGCCGGATCGTTGTTACCCGGATAGCAGTTACGAGGTGGAGCCAGGGTGTTTTCAGCTGCACGTGCCGGGGGTTGCGCATTATCGGGTCGAAGAAGGACAGCGCATCCTGATTCAGCCAAGGGCCGGTGCGTCACCGCAACGGGTCCGCTTGTTCCTCTTCGGTTCGGCCATGGGTGCACTACTTTATCAGCGGGGATTGCTCCCGCTCCATGGCAGCGCCGTCATAACGCAATGGGGAGGGATGATCTTCGTTGGGCCACGGGGATCGGGAAAGTCTACGTTGGCAGCCGAATTCCATCGTCGTGGATACCGACTGTTGAGCGATGATCTGTGCGCGGTTGAGAGCACCGCACAGGGTCTCCGGATCCTGCCGGCCTTGGCTCAGTTTCGGCTGTGCGCCAATGCTTACCAGCAGCTGGGCCCCTCGGCGGAAGCATATTTTGACATCGACAAATTTGCGGTGCCGATGGGAGAAAAGTATTGTTCCCATCCGGCGCCGCTGAGGGCCATACACATTCTCTGCGATGGCAGCGCCGAGCTTCCGCGCTTCAAAGTTGTGCGTGGCCTCGATCGAGTGCGTCATTTATTCGAGAGCCTTTATCGGCCCCACTTCTTGAAGGGTCAGCGAACGCAAAACGATCTGGTGCGCTTAGCGGGACTGATTGCCGAGCGCTCGACAGTCGCGACGGTCAGCCGGAGGCGGGACATGACCACCGCCGCGGATCTTGTGAGATTTCTTGAATTGGCTTGGGCGGAATGGTTTGGAACAAGTTGCAACGGAGGAGAAAAGCTCCATGAGCAATTTTGCTCCTGAAGACCGGCTATCCCGAACCGCCGGCCTGCTTTCGACGGAACTCGACGAGGAAACGGTCCTGATGAGCATCGACGCCGGCGCCTACTACGGTCTGGCAGGAGTGGCCCGGAGAATCTGGGAGAAACTGGAAAATCCAACGAGTTTTTCTGACCTTGTTGATTGCCTGGAGCGGGAGTACCTCGTTTCACGCGAGACTTGCGTATCGGACGTTCAAAAATTCCTCGCTGAAATTCAGCGGGAAGGCCTTCTGCGTGTGGAATGAGCTGACTCGATACCGGCAACTCCCTAAATCGAAGCGCCTGCTGCTCTGGGAGGCGCTGATTGCGCTGGCGCTGGCGCGCTTCGGGTTGGCCTTTTTTCCTTTTAGGCGCATCGCTCTTTGGCTGGGTACTCCAGCGACGGAAATCCCCCTGAATGCGACGGCCGAACAAGTCGAGGTTGCGACAGAAATCGGCTGGGCGGTCGGGTGCCTCGCATGCAGAGTTCCCTGGGATTCGCGCTGCCTGCCCCAAGCGCTGGCCGCCACATGGATGTTGCGTCGTCGTGGACTTGAGCCAACCTTGACTTTCGGCGCCGAACTAGGAAAGTCCCAGGAGTTTGTCGCGCACACGTGGTTGCGTTTCGGCCCTTGCCTCGTGACCGGTGGCGCAGGTCACGAGCGATTCAAAACTCTCACCAGCCTCGCGCGGAAGCGGTCATGAGCGGCATCTACGGAGTTTACCGGTTCGATGGAGCTCCTGTTGACGCCGATTGGCTGAGGCGAATGCAATTAGCCATGGCATTCTACGGCCCTGACGGTGGCGGAAGTGATGGGGAGGGTGCGTGCGGGATCGGGCACCTTCTGTACAAAGTCGCGCCGGAAGATGAGTACGAACAACAGCCGGTAGAAGGACGCCGAGGCCCGGTCGTCTCAGCGGCGAGGCTGGACAATCGCGACGAGTTGCTAGCCCTCTTTGATGTCTCGCCATGCGCCGCGGCGAGAATTGCGGATGGTCACCTTGTCAGCATGGCCTTCGACCGTTGGGGCGAAGAAGTCGGCGTTCATCTCCAAGGGGATTGGGCGCTGGCTGGCTGGGATCGTAGCGAACGCAAGCTGTTGCTTGCAAGAGATGTATTGGGAAGCGGCAATCTATATTTTCATCGGGGCAAGGGTTTCATGGCCTTTGCATCCAGCCTTAAGGCACTGCTCGCCCTTCCCGGTGTCACGAAGCGGCCCGATCTCTTGCGTCTTGCCGAGGTACTGGTCGGTTGGCAGCACGACGCAGAGCTGACCGCGTACGACGGCTTCCAGCGGTTGCTTTGGGCACACTCGCTCTCAGTGGGATCAGAAGGGCAGACGAGGTGTTGGCGCTACTGGTCCCCCGAGGGGCGTGAACCACTGAGATATCGGCGCGACGAAAACTATGAGGAGGCCTTTCTGGAGCACTACACCAGAGCAGTTCAGAGCTGCCTTCGGACCACGGCGCCAGTGGCAGTCACGCTATCGGGCGGCCGCGACTCCGGCTCCGTAGCCGCCATCGCAACTCCGCTTCTTGCTAGCCAAGACAGGGAACTCACGGCCTACACTGCGATACCATGCCTGGCCCCGGATGGTGCACGGAAAACGAGGACCGGACACGAGTGGGATCGAGCACATGAAACCGCAAAGATGGCGGGGTCGAATCTTCGACATATCGCGATCAACGCCAAAGAGTACAGTGTTCTTCGCGGAATTGAGCATTTCATTGCCCTGCATGACGGACCCAGCCACGCCGCGAGCAACCTCTATTGGCTTCAGGCAATCATTGAAGCGGCTGTTCGCGATCGGAATGGAGTGTTGCTTACCGGACAGATGGGCAATGCGACAGTTTCATGGACCGGGAGCGGATCGGTGCTACTGGCGCTTCTTGGTAGGCAACCCCGTGTGGCCTGGCAATTGTTCCTGCACGCCGAGCCGAGCCTCTGGCTTATCCTGAGGCGGCAAATTCTCAAACCGGCTCTCACGCCGGCACTGCGCTGCGTACGGCGGTTGAAATCGGGTCTCGCGAAGCCGTGGCGCGTCTATTCCGCCCTCAATCCTCGGATGGCTTCAGCGCTCAAGTTGGACGCACGGATGCGAGCCGCGGGACATGACTGCACGTTCACCTTCTCGCCGTTGAAAGATCGACGTCTGAATCTCTTCAAGCCAGACAAGGGGATCGGCGCTGGTATTTGGTCGGAGATGGGGGCCGCACATGCGATTTCAGTTCGCGATCCGACTTCGAATCTTGCCCTGCTCGAATTCCTGCTGCGAGTGCCCGACGATCAGTTTCGTCGGCACGGGCAAGATAGCTATCTGTTGAAGAGGACATTTCGCGGCCGGCTCCCGGAGTCCCTGCTAGAGGGGCGGCAGAAAGGGCTTCAAGCTGCGGATCTTGGTCATCGCATTGTGAGCGAACTGCCGGCCATCGAGGAGTGGCTTGAGGCTTTGGATGCGCATCCGGTAGCGAAGGAACTACTCGATATCGCCCGGATGCGGACATGCCTGAAGAGTCTCGTGGCCAAAGTCGACCCGGAAACGACTGAGAACGCGGCTGGCATCCTTCTCCGAGGGTTAGGAGCGGGGATGTTCCTGAGCCGTGTTGCTTAGCGGCGCCAGCTGCGGC
>JBPYDQ010000280.1:0-2867 GCA_051986135.1 Terriglobales bacterium
TTATCGCCAAGGCGCTGGAGAAAGACCGGAAGTTGCGCTACCAACACGCCACTGACATTCAAACGGATCTGCAACGGCTGAAACGAGATTCGGAATCAGCGAAGGTGGCTGTAGCCGTGAAAAAAGAAATCACGAGAGGTGCCACAAAACTCTTGAGGGCGCTGGTTCCTCTTGCCGTGGCCGTGGTTGTATTGGCTGCGGGAGGTTATTTCTATTTTCACCGCAACCCGAAACTCACCGACAAAGACACCATTGTTCTCGCTGACTTCGCCAACACAACGGGCGACCCGGTGTTTGACGACACACTCCGGCAGGCACTCTCCGTTGCGTTAAATCAATCGCCATTTCTGAACGTGCTTTCGGAAACCAAGGTCGGGGAGACATTGAAGCTAATGGCTCGCCCGGTTAACAGCGCGCTCACCCCCGAAGTAGCTCGCGAAGTGTGCCAGAGGGCTGGCAGCAAGGCTTTCATCACCGGGTCAATTATTGGGGTTCACATAATATAGTGACACTAAAACAGTTGCGACTGTACCCAGAATCCGGTGACCAAAGTAGTTCGCCTGCGCATCCGACGCAAAGCTTGGCGGGCATAGTGGCTCAGTTGCCAGAAAGTCTGCGGGCAAAAGTTCGGTAATTCGTGCTGCTTCCAGTGAGACCAGAGATACTCGACCGGGTTTAGCTCCGGAGCATAAGCCGGCAGAAATTCAAGCCACAGGCGTCCTTTCTGTTCGCGCACGAAATCCCAGACTAAACGACTGCGATGGGTCCTGGCGCCATCCCAAACAACCAACAGCTTGCAGTCCAGGTGACGCAAGAGATGTCCGAGAAACTGGACCACCTGCGGACCGCGGATCGCGCCCGGGAACAACCGGAAATAGAAGTTCCACCACGTCACCCCGGCCATGGCCGACAAGGTCTTCCAGTTGAAGTGATACTGCAGCACCGGTGTCTGCCCTCGCGGTGCCCAAGTCCGGCAACGATGCGGCCTCTGGCTCAATCCACTTTCATCGACAAAAACGATTACTCGCCTCTGGTTTTGGGCTTTTTTTTAATCTCTGGCCAACGTTTGCGCTTCCACTCCGCAATGGCCTGCTCGTCCCGTTCTAGAGCGCGACCCGTCGGCCGTTGGCAGCTCCAGCCCAACTGCCGCAGGATGCGCCAGACATGCCCGGGGTGGTAGTCAACCCCACATTCCTGTTGGATCAGATGCGCTACACGGGCCGCGGTCCATAATCCGCTGTCATAGCCGAACTCTTCGGGACCTTTCTTTAAGCTACGCTCGATCCGTTCCAAGTCTTCGGGGCTCAAGCGCGGCTTGCGTCCGGCTCGGCCGGCTTGCTGCAAACCGACACGCCCCCGTTGTTCCAGCTGTTGCGCCCAGCGACTCACCGATTGTCGGTGTACGCCCACCTGGCGAGCCACTTCGGACTGACTGAGGCCCTTTTCCAGTAAGCGGGCCGCTCGCAGCCGCCGTTCCTCAAGCTTGTCGAAATTCCTTCGTACTCCTGCCGGATTTCCCATGCAAGAACCATAGCATGAAAACCTAGTAATGTCACTATATTATGTGATTCTCAATAGTACTTGACCTATTCGGTTTCCGTCCAATAAGGGCTCCGGCATAGTTCGGCGGCTCAAGCGAAAAACTTCGCGGATTCGAGGAATTTCTGTGCTTGAGAGCCCACTGCTGATTAGCGACAGAAATCACAAGGCGAAAGTGGCTATCTGGCGTGAATCCGTCGATCGGCACCGCACAAGTTGCCAGGAAATCGAGGGTTTCTTCGAGTGTTTCGTCGTCGTGCCACGTGGTCATGACCACATCGCTCGTGCTAGGACCGGAAAACTCTTGTTTGGTTAAGTCGTCGCCGACGATGACTTCATCAACGATGTCATTAAATCTCTCGGAGCCTCGGCCCCAGGAGCAAAAACAAACCATCCCTCGCTTGAGCGACCCGCCCCTCCCCCAATTGAATTTGGTGTAGTTGGACTGCTGTCTGCGTTGGTCCTTGTGCCAACGCCTTATCTCAAAGAGGAATCAGGGGAGGCGAGGAATCAAACAATTCAACGAACATCGTTTTCCTGCGCTTCTCCAGGCGTGATACCTTTGGCGCACACAATCTGGAGCCAAATTTCACATGACGGAAATGACCAACTTCACGCAACCGGACGTTTCGCCAACGTACTTCATCGACTTCCTTGAGTTCCTTGATAACCATGGCGAAATCAAGAGAGTTCGCGCTGAATTCAACAAACGCATGAACCTGGCTATCGGCGACAAAGTCCTGGATCTCGGCTGCGGGATTGGCGGAGCGACGTTTCCGATTGCGGACGAGACCGGCCCAACGGGTCTCGTCGCGGGGATCGACATCAGCTCTGCATTGATCGAAGTCGCCAATCGCCGCGCCCGTAACCGGCCCGAGCTCGAATTTCGAATCGCCGATGCCTGCGCCATCCCTTATCCTGACGGTTTCTTCGATGCAGCTCGTACCGAACGACTCTTCCTTTACTTGTCCAACCGTCTCGCTGTCATTTGCGAAATGAAGCGCGTCGTCAAAACAGGAGGTCGCCTCTGCCTCATCGACACCGATATCGATTCCACCGCGATTTACTCGACGAAGCACGCGTTGACGCGCAAGATGACCTCCATCGTCGCAGCGTCAATGCCGAACCCGAATTCTGCGCGTGAATTGCCCGCACTGGCGAGGCAAGCCGGCCTAAGAAACATCAAGATCGAGACCTTTGCTATATCGACCCCGCATGAATTTTTTCTGCGCGCAATGGCAGGCTCTCTCTCGAAGGCCGCCGCGGACGGTATCGTTCCGTGCTCCGAAGTGGAGGAGGTCCTAGCGGAACAAGCTTCCTTATACACA
>JBPYDQ010000281.1:0-6983 GCA_051986135.1 Terriglobales bacterium
GCCTGCAGCAACTGCACCCCCCTGTGCGGGCGCACCTCGGTTTCTCCAGCCAGCACAAGGACCACATCGGCATGCTCAGGGTGGCCGACGACCAAAAGACGCCCCGCCGCAAAGACGAAGAGCGCCACGGCCACAAGCAAAATGAGGATCAATCGGACTTTGGTCATTGGGGACTCAACCCCGGCGGCTCGGCGACGACCGAAGAAGAATACGGCCGCTGGAGTACACCTTGCTCGACCGATGGGCTGCGCAGGATTGTCATACGGATTCTAGCCCATATGGTATCAGCAACTTAGATATAGCCGTCTGTTCCGCGAACTGCCTGCCCCAGGGACTAAGATCTCTGAGGACCATGGCCGCTCGCCTCCTATGACGCCATGCTAGAATTGCTGCCCAGCGAGCCCTCTGTGACTACCAGACCTATGCCGTCCATGCTTTCTCGTGAGTTGAAAGAAAAAATCGAAGCTCGTCAAGCCAAAGTGGCGGTGATTGGCCTCGGCTATGTTGGCCTTCCACTGGCGCTTCTCTATATCGGGCAGAAATTTCCGGTTACCGGTTTCGATATCGATCGCCGCAAGGTTGACACATTGAACCAGGGCGGTTCGTACATTTGCCGCATCGAACCCCCGGAAATTAAGGATGCGCTGGCTCGCGGTTTCTCGGCCACGGCGGACTATTCCCACCTGACGGAAATGGATGCGGTCATCATTTGCGTGCCTACGCCGCTCGATGAGTACCACGAACCAGACTTGAGCTACATCACCGCGACAGCCGAAGCAATTGCCCCCAATCTGCGCGCCGGGCAGTTGGTGATTCTCGAGAGCACGACTTATCCGGGCACTACGGAACAAGTTCTGATTCCCATTCTGGAGAAGAACAACCACTCCGGTCTGAAAGTATCGCGCGGCGGCGAGGCCTACGGACATGAATTCTTCGTAGCCTTCTCCCCCGAGCGCGAAGATCCCGGTAATACCAGCGTCGAGCGGCGCGACATTCCCAAGGTCGTGGGCGGGCTCGATGCCCAGGCGGCCGATCTGGCCGCCGCTCTCTATGGGTCGATTTTCAACCGGGTGGTACGGGTGTCGTCTCCGGCTGCAGCCGAGATGACCAAGCTGCTCGAGAACATTTATCGCTGTGTCAACATTGCCCTGGTCAACGAGTTGAAGCTGCTGTGTCTACGCATGGACCTGGATATCTGGGAGATCATCGATGCCGCGTCTACCAAGCCGTTTGGTTTTCATCCCTTTTATCCCGGTCCGGGACTCGGTGGCCACTGTATCCCGGTCGATCCCTTTTATCTTTCCTGGAAGGCCAAGGAATTTGATTTCCACACCAAGTTCATCGAGCTCGCCGGCGAAGTGAACACCGCCATGCCCTATCACGTACTGGCGGCCGTGATTGAGGCGCTCAACCGGCAGAAGAAAGCCCTAAATGGGGCGCGCGTGCTGGTTCTGGGAGTCGCCTACAAGAAAGACATTGATGACCTGCGGGAATCGCCTGCCCTGACGATCATCGAGCTGCTGCAAAAGCAAGGCGCCACGGTTTCCTATCACGACCCGTACTTCCCCTTCATCGGCCGGGGTCGCAAATACGATCTGCAAATGAAACGCGTCGAGCTGGATAACCTAGACCAGTACGACTGCGTGCTTATCGTAACCGACCACTCCGACTACGATTACGCGCGCATCGTGCGCGAGTCCGAGCTGGTCGTAGACACGCGCAACGCGACGCGCGGCATTCAGAGTACTAAGCTCGTGCGTTGTTGAGTCTTCCGGCAACGGTATCGCCGTCGACTTTGGACACGATCATTTTTGCAGTTGCTTACGCCGGATCGCACGAATGGAATGGCGGTCCCCGATCCATTGACGTGATCGGGAACCCGCGGTCACTTACGCAATCACCCCGGGCGGAGACGCGGCGCTCCGATTGTACTAGTGTATCGAGCTGCCGACCTGAGAAAAGACCGTGTTAGCGTTGCTACCTATGAGACGCACAGTGCCAATCACGATCACCAAAATCACCGCCAGCATGACCGCATATTCGGCAATATCTTGCCCTTGGTCATCATTCCACAATTTCCGCAGCAGGTTGACCACCGTGAATCTCCTTCGGCTACGGGCCAGTGGGTGAATAGGGATACCCGGGCCATAGGCCTTACCCTAACTAGCCTAAACTCTGCCCACCCCTTCCCCAATGGCTCGGAAGTGGCCTCCTATGGCACGAAGGTGCCATACCGCGCGCCTGGTGATCTTCCCCGCCCCGAGGTATAGACAATTTTTTTTGAACCGCTCCACACGCTTGGCTAGCTGCGCCCTGCAATCCTTTGACCGCGGCTGGTCGGCCTGCAGTATCCAAATTCGAGCTGCCAAAGCCGATGGAATACATCAGTCAAGGCTGAATCTGCGCGCGCAACAAGCTCTAGCTGCGGATTTGTCGTGCAGGCGGGCCCGCGGTTCCGCCGGCGACAACGTTGCAGCCCGCGGCGTCTGGCCCCTGCACCTGTGCGAGAAATGAAGGCGGTCCCAGCAGGAGGAAAGCAGCTTCTCACAGGACTGGTGTGAGCTGGAACACGTTCATGCGCCTGTCGCAAGGGGCGATACTCTAACCATTCAGGTGATCGTTGCTAAGGGAAGAGCCTGATGAACCGCAAAGAGCGCCAATTCCAACCGGGTGGACACACCTAGCTTGTCAAAGATATTGCTGAGATGATGCTTGACCGTATCTTCGCTGATTTTGAAGTATTCCGCGATCTCTTTGTTGGCAAAACCTGCCACCACGGCGGAGATGATCTCCAGCTCTCTCGGTGTCAATCCAAATTTCTTCCGCCGTGTCGTCTCGCTGGAGGCCTCCACTAGATTGCGCAGGTACTGAACCAGGTTAGAGACTGCATCGCGCCCCACCCAATACTCACCCGTCATCACCGTATGGATGGCCTTGAGCAGCAACTGCGTGGCGGAGTCCTTCAGAACGATACCGCGAGCCCCCAGTTGCAGAGCCTCGACGATCTGACTTTTCTCCGCCGCCGCGGTGAGCAGAATCACGCGCACTGAGTTTGTGCCAGCGACACTAAGCTCACGCAAGGCGTCCAGACCGGGATGCTTCGGCATAGCCAGATCCAGCAACATGATTTCGGGCTTGAGCTGGCGCGCCAGTTTGACAGCCTCTGCTCCATCTTTGGCTTCGCCAATCACCTTCATGTCTGGTTCGGCTTCCAGCAGTCGGCGCAAGCCGTCGCGAAAAATCGGATGGTCATCGGCAAGGATGAGGCGAATGGCACCCTTTTTATCCATGGGCAGCCTCCCGTTGCTGCGGAACGACGATCTCCAGGCGTGAACCCCGTCCGGGATTGGATTCTATCGTGAGTTTCCCGCTAATCAAACGCACCCGTTCCTGAATCACTACCGGGCCTTTGTGCGAGTCGTCCAGTTGGTCCTGCGAAAATCGGCCTGAGAAGCCAAAGCCGCGGCCATCATCTTCAATAATGAGTTGCCACGCACTCCCGTTCGCATGCAGCCGAACCTGAACCTGTTGCGCCCTGCTATGCTTGCGCACATTGACCAGCGCTTCCTGTACGATCCGGGTAATCTCGCGGCAGACGCGCTGTTCCATTCCTAGAGGTTCGTGGTCGAAGTTGAAACTCGCCGCAATGCCAGTCTCCCGCTGGAATCGATCCACCGTGTCGCCCAGGAAGGTAGGCAACTTGTTCGCATCCACCTCGATGACTTTCATCTCCTGCATCAACTCCCGGAGCTTTAAAACCTCCTCGCGGAGCAGACTCTGAATGCGGCTGAGCTCGGTTGAAATCAGGGGTGGCAGGCCGTCCGACTTGCGCCGCAGAACGTCGACTTGCATCTCCATCGCAATCAGTGATTGCACAGCGCCATCGTGCAGTTCGCGAGCAACCCGCGCCCGTTCCACCGCTCCGGCACGCAATCGCAACCGCCGCAACAGGAATACGTTGTAGACTGCCGGTCCTACTTGCCGCACCAGTTCTCGCAGGAACCGCAGTTCCTCGACGCCGTCGCGGGTTAGCCTGGGATCAAAAAGGAAAACCCGCCCCCACCACTCGCGCCCAAAGATGAATGAGACCGACGCGGCTGTTTCGAACGGATGCCGCTCCGCGAGCCGCCGCGCCAGATCCGAGCCATTGGTTCTCTGCACCTTGTCGGCCTCGCTCACGGCAACCAACTCATAACTGGTGGGACCACGACCGGGTTTCTTTTCCAGGAAGAAGGTGTCACTAGGCCATTCGCCCAAATATAAGTCCCGGTCTTCCGGAGTAGGCTCGAGCCACGCCAGACGAGCATCGGGAGCGCTACCCGCATTCACCTTCCCGACAAAGACCCGCAGACTATTCGCCTCCCGACTGGCGACCAAGGCACAACTGGCTTCGAAGGTTGCCAGCATCTCGTCAAGCATTCCCTGTAACGTTCCTGACAAACCCAAGTCGACTCGTGCTCGCCCCAAGATCCGCGCAATCACCGTCTTTTCCGCCCGTAGCTGCTTTTGCTGTTCGGCCAGGTACCCCAGAAAGAGTCCGGTAACCACGAGCGAAATCGACCGCATAAACAACCGTTTGGGTTCGAAATCGTAGATCGCCACCTGCGGGAGCCGAAATCCTTCATGCAGGAAGAACCATTCAGCCCATAATAGCGCCACTGCCCCGACTGTTGTCCCCAAGGTTTCCCAGAGGCCCCAACGATACGCAGCGGCCAGCATGACGAAGACAAAAAAGAGGAAGAAAGGATTCGGCTGGCTGGCGGCATATAAAGAAATAACCGCTGGCCAAACAATGTCCACCGTGTGCACCACTAGCCGGAAGGAAGCAGTGGATTCCCGCCGCCAGCGCAGCAGCAGCATGACCACCATGCTGTGGGCGATGAAGATCCTCAGCAGCCAATATGGCATGCCGGAACCAGACGTTACCTCGTTCGGATCCAGCCAGATCGCTACCAGCGCGGAAATGGCCAGGAAGACCCGCGCCGTCGCCAGCCAGCGCTCTATGCGACGGGTCTCATCAGGGCTGACAGGCGCCCTCAGTCTCAGCAGAAACCGGGCTGGATTGGTTAGGGACTGCAAGCGAATACGGCCACGCGGGCTAGTAGGTGAATGCGTATATTACTGAATATTCACCACAAAGACCACGAGAAACTTTGGACACCCTGGTCGACAGGCTGACCGCCACAGGCGGTTAGGTTGACCAAAATACCTCGCTCACTCGATAACACAAGGCCAAAATGCGGCTGGAGGTTTTTTTGTCCAGAGGGACGACCCGTTTAGCTATTCTCCTGCTCAATATTCTCGCCAGCCAGGCCGCATACCCGTTCTCTGCCTGTTGGCTGTCATCCCCTGGCAGTATGCGGGACGCCGACAAAATTCCGTACAACTGCAATCTGAATCCTCTTTACTGATTGAGAAAATCCGGAAAACTGTAGATGGACACTGGTTCGGTGCCATTCTGGCGTACTCGCTCAGTTCCTATTTTGCCAATTGGGGGGCGGAGGAGATCTACTGTTCCAGTAGTGTGTATGACATCTCCTTAATCGCTTCCCTGGCGTGGGTCACAGCAGTCGGCTTGACCGTCGATCAGATCAGACCCAAACAGCAGCCTGTTCACTCTGCCAGCGCTAGCGGATCTGGGTGGCCGGTCTAGGCATGACCACCAGGTCCTCCTGCCCTTGTTTGTGTAGAACTTCCCGTTATGGCCGTGGACGTCTCCGCTCGAACATCGGCAACCACCGTGGCCAACGCCGTCGGCCAGTGACCGATATCCTCCCCTGAGAAGCATCAACTTGTTGCCACAACGCGGTTCCAGAACCCAGCCCACGGCGTAAGTGGTGGTGGTGGACAAGTCCCTGCAGGGCGATAGTTCCGGCCCTACGCGTGAATTTAGTGCGAGGCCTCTGGAATCTCCATCGTTCGCTTGAGCTGTCCACAGGCCGCATAAATATCCCGCCCTCTGGGCCGGCGGATGAATGCCGGCGTTCCCGCTGCTCTTAGAATTTTTTGAAATTCCAGCACTCGCTCCTGCGCGGGTGTGCCAAAATCGATCCCTGGACCTGGATTCAGAGCGATAAGATTGATCTTTGCCCGCAGTCCGCGCAGCAGTTCTACCACCTCGCGCGCATGCGTCGCCGAATCGTTGACCCCCGCGAGCAGGACGTATTCGAACGTCAACTTCTCGCGCGGGCGCAACGGAAACTCCCTTGCCGCTGCTATCAATTTTTCCAGATTCCACTTGCGATTGATTGGCATGAGCTTGGTGCGCAGCTCATCATTCGAGGCATTCAGCGAAATGGCCAGCTTCGGCCGCACCGGCTCCCGCCCAAGGTCGGCGATTCGCGGTTCGACCCCGGCTGTTGATACGGTCATGCGCGACTCCGGAATGCACATGCCATCTACCAGGAGACGCACTGCCCGCATGAAATTGTCGTAGTTGAGGAACGGCTCGCCCATACCCATAAAAACCAGGTTGACGCGCTCTTCCGGTGGCGAAACCCTCTGATTCCGCAGCACAACCGCAATCTGCCCCACAATCTCCCCCGCCGTCAGGTTGCGTTTGACTCCGAGCAGAGCGGTCATACAAAACTGGCAATCCACGGCACACCCCACCTGGCTCGAAACGCAGATCGTGGCCCGATCCCAACTGCGAGCAGTTCCCTTCTCCAGTTCGTCGCCCACCTCTGTGCCGTCGCCAGATTCGCCCTCATCTCCCTCCGGCATCCAAACGGTCTCGACCGATTCTCCATCCGAAAACCGGATCAGATAGCGGATGGTGCCGTCGCGGGACGCAAATTTCTTTTCCACCGTGGGCAAGCCGACTTCGAGTCCCCGGTCCCTCAGTACCTTTCGAAACTGCTGCGGCAACGTAGAAATGTCGTCCAGCGACGCAACCCGCTGGCGGTACAATCCTTCAAAGAGTTGCTTTGCCCGATAATTAGGCTGGCCCTCGCGCTCGACCAGTGTCCCGAGGTCTTCCAAAT
>JBPYDQ010000282.1:0-7194 GCA_051986135.1 Terriglobales bacterium
GCTACACCGCGAGGCCGGAAGTCAAAAGTTGGCCTTTCATTATCACAACTCATCACTTTGCTTTTCGGATCGGGTTTTGTACATCATTAAACAAGCTCATGCGCGAGCGTACTACCTGCTTCACAGATTCAACTACAAACGGGAGAATTCTGTAAGGAACGACCTCCTCGGGTGCTTTCGTCAAAGCTTCGTCTAAGCCATGCCTCCATGCCACACGTAGTTCAGTATTGATGTGCACAACATTGATTCCCGCGGCGATCGCCTGCCGCAAATCGTCATCATCGGTTCCCGACCCGCCGTGTAGAGTAAGAAAAACACCCGCGGCACGCTTAATTTCAGCGATTCGCGCGATATGCAAGTGCTTCCTTGCCTCTCCGTGCACCATGCTCTTTAACATGCCGTGCATGTTGCCTACCGCAGGAGCAAGAATGTCGATCCCCGTGGACTCAACAAACTCTTTCGCTTGGGCAGGATTTGTTAGTCCTTTCGACAGGTCAGGGGCCTCTTCGTGTATTTCTGAGCCGGTGCCGATGTCGCCGAGCTCTCCTTCGACCAGGATCGCAGAATTGATCCTTTTGAGCGCTTCGACTGCCTCTCTGGTTTTGCGCACATTTTGCTCGAACGCCAGCGCGGAAGCATCGAAGACGATCGCGTCAAACCCGGCCTTGGCCGCCTCTACGGCATCCGAAAGTGAGTGCGTGTGATCTGCATTCAAAAAGATCGGGAAATCGGACTCCTTCTGCAAACTGTGCACCAGGGCGGAAATTTGGTGGAGCCCTATAAACTTGCGCTCCTGCTCGGAAACGCCAACCAGGACGGGAAAGTTCAGTTCCCGAGCAGCGCCGAACACCGCATTCAACAAGACCAGATCAGCAACATTGAAGTGGCCAATTGCCACTCCCTCTTTCTGCGCTTGCTCCAAAACATTTCGTAGGGTATGCACGTACATTCCTCCCACCCAGCTCTCAGATGCGACTGGGCCCATCACGCTCGATTAGCCGCGTGATTCACAATATTTCTTGGCTACCAGCGAAATCCTTCCATAATATTAGGCAAACCTTCCAGGCACGGCATGGCTGACGTTGGTCATTATTCCCGTTTCCGTGAGCTCTTTGAATCTGTGCAAATTCGTGCACACTTCTTCAGCCGAAACTTTTCGGTTTAGTGCGAACCTTCTGATCGATCACGCTTACCTGAGCTAGTACCATACCGACGCCCAGACCACTCCGCCCATGAGCTGCCTTTGGGATTCAAGAATGCGAAGTAGCGGTTCTCGGTTGTTGGCGCCGGCCGGCAAGTAAATCGTCGAGGCCCTGCCTGGACGAGGTCCTAGAATGAAATACCGGTTGAATAACATAGTCGGGGCAACGGCACCAATAGCGAACTGCCTGGTCGGGCTGCACCACGGAGTGCCGCTCCCGAGGTCGAACAAAACGCAACTCCCATACCCTGTCCAAGTGTTCCGCCTTCACTGGTTCCGTATAATGCTCTAGTTTGCTTCCGATCCGAAACGGAACCATAGCGAGATCCAGGCCGGCCGTATTGATAGGGGAAAGTTGGAGGCAAAGCATGAATCCAACTTCCAAAGGTACAGCATTCGTACCAGGAGCGTCTTCCGGTACCGAACAGCGCCTTAGGGAACTTAGTCAACCTTCCAGCACCGCTGAGCCGTTCGGACCTATGTGGAAGCAGTGCAGACGGCGAGTCTGCACCTTCTAAGCGGTATGCTCTCCACGGAAGGCCCAATGGCGAAATTGGTTGAGGGCGTGGGCGCGGAAATCGATGTCGAAGTTGGGCGCAAGGCGGCGTAGTTGGCTTCGCTGGAGACCATTGTTGAAGTGGAATGATGGCGCGTCAGCTTAGGATGCGGCGTGTCGCGGACAGCAATGCTCAACAACAACTGAAAATTGAATAGGAGCACTTATGGCAACGATGAGAGTCCCGTTGGCAGCAATGAAGGTGGCTCAGATCAATAAGCCCGGAGCAGATTTCGAGATCATCGAGCGCGAGATTCCTAAGCCGAGGGTAGGACAAGTGCGGATCAAGGTGCAGGCCTGTGGTGTTTGCCACAGTGACGTGTTCACGAAAGAAGGCTCCTGGCCCGGAATTCAGTATCCTCGTGTTCCCGGTCATGAAGTCGTGGGCATCATCGATGCAGTAGGCGACGGTGTTTCCGAGTGGAAGACGGGGCAGCGCGCCGGCGTCGGCTGGCACGGCGGCCATGACGGCACCTGTCTCCAGTGCCGTCGCGGAGATTTTCGCAATTGCCGGAATCTGAAAGTTCCGGGCATCAGCTACGACGGCGGATACCAGCAATTTATGGTGGCTCCCGTGGAAGCATTGGTGGCGATACCCGAAAGTCTAAAAGACGCGGAAGCAGCACCGCTACTCTGTGCCGGAGTTACCATGTTTGACGCCCTGCGCCACAGTGGTGCGCTTCCCGGCGACCTTGTCGCCGTGGAGGGTATCGGCGGCCTAGGTCACCTAGGGATTCAATTCGCGAACAAGTGTGGATACAAAGTGGCGGCTGTCGGGCGCGGGTCCGAAAGCGCGCCGCTCGCTAAGAAACTTGGAGCCAGCGTGTACATCGACACTAAATCGACAAACGCAGCAGAGGCTTTGCAAAAGTTGGGCGGCGCACAAGCCATTCTAGCCACGGCCCCAAGCTCAAAATCTATGTCCGAACTGATCGACGGTCTAGCGCCAAACGGCAAGCTCATAGTTATCGGTGTCGCATCTGATCCCATTGAGGTCACGCCGATACAGCTCATTGTTGGAACTAAGAAGATTGAAGGCACGGCTGCAGGAACACCCGCCGGTGAAGAGGACACCGTGAACTTCGCCGCACTGACGGGCGTGCGTCCGATGGTGGAGACATACCCGCTCGAAAAAGCGGGCGAGGCGTATGCGCGCATGATGAGCGGCATGGCACAATTCCGCGTCGTTCTGACGATGTGAAGTTGGCCGCCGACGGAAACTCTTCCCTAAGGCTTAACGCAGGTTGCCCCCTTTCATTCCGATAACCCGGGTTCATACAGGCTCCGGCAAGTTCCTGAACGGGTAAATGCAGGGGCGAAGAACCAGGGGATCTGCGAAAAGGGGCTCAGTACGCCTGAATACACGGTATACTGTTGACAAACTGTTTTCGCTACAGGCCAGTACCAACGCCGCTTCAAACCCCCCGCGCTTTGATTCTGGTAAGGTTAAGCTATGCAAGATACCAAGCAAGGGCTGGTAAATCCGGAAAGCCCCCCTGCCGGTCAATCGCCGGCTGTACCACTTGATTCACCCACTCTGATCAAACCACCCCTAGACTCGGATTTGCCGACGATGATCGACGTACCGAGTTCACCGGTTTCGTCAGAAGCGCCAACGATTCTTGAGGTTACAGCTAGTTCTGGTCACCGGGCCGGCGATTCAGCGCAACGGCCTTCGACAATAGTCCAGGCTGGCAAGCTACTCCAGCCGGGCACGCTGTTGGGCAATCGCTACGGAATCTTGCAGGTACTGGGCGAAGGCGGAATGGGCGCTGTTTACAAAGCCAGGGACCGGGAACTCGAGCGCGTCATTGCACTCAAGGTCATTCGGCCCGATTTGGCAGGCCAGCAGGAGATTCTGCAACGGTTCAAGCAAGAGCTGATCCTCGCGCGGCAGGTGACAGACACGAACATCATCCGCATCTTCGATCTGGGCGAAGCCGACGGCGTTAAGTTCATCACCATGGAGTTAGTCGAGGGCGAAACGCTGCAACACATGCTGCGCACACGGGGCAAGCTCCCGGTCCCAGAGGTGGTGGACATGCTGGAGCAGATGCTCAACGGCCTGCGGGCCGCCCACAAAGCGGGTGTGATTCACCGAGATCTTAAGCCCGGAAACATTATGCGCGACGCGCAAGGCCGGGTTGTGATCATGGATTTCGGGTTGGCCCGTTCGCTAGAAGGCGATGGCATGACTAAGACTGGCGCCATGCTGGGCACCATCGAGTACATGTCTCCCGAGCAGGCCCTTGGGATGGAACTGGACGCCAGATCCGACTTATTCACGGTTGGACTGATTTGTTATGAGCTCCTGACCGGCAAAATGCCCTTTCATGCGGACAGTGCCGTGGCTAGCCTCCTCAGGCGCACCAAAGAACGAGCCGCTCCCATGACCGATCTGAACCGGGAGCTTCCGGGAGTGCTCACCAACATCATCAGCAAATGCCTGGAGCGAGATCCGGCGCTTCGGTATCAGAGTGCCCAGGCAGTTTTAGAGGACCTGCATGCCTGGCAAGGAAAAAGTGCGAAGACTCGCATTTCGGCCTCTTCCAGTGCATTGCTGTTGAACCGATTGCGCGAAGTCTCGCGGGCTAAGGTCAGTGTGGCGCTCGTTGTGCTGGCTCTTGCAGTCGTACTGAGCTGGTACGCCCAGAGAGGAAGACCGCCCCGCGTGACGCAGCATGCTGCGGTCTCGGTGTTAGTTGCCGACTTCCAGAATGGCACGTCCGAACCAGTATTTGACGGAACTTTGGAGCCCTCTTTCAATCTCGCACTCGAAGGTGCGTCCTTTATTAACGCGTTCAGCCGTGGCGACGCTCATAAGACCGCTACCGAGCTGAAGCCTGGATCGAGCACCATGGATGAGTCGTTGGCAAGGCTGGTGGCTCAACGCGAAGGAATCGGAATTGTCGTAAGCGGCTCGATCGAGCCGAGCAGCAAAGGCTACACGCTTAGCGCTAAGGCGGTAGATGCGGTCAGCGGGAAGGTCATGTTCTCCGATGATACGTCAATGCAGAACAAGGACGAGGTCCTGCACTCGGTCGGCGTTCTGGCGGCCGAAGTTCGCAAAGCGCTAGGCGATACTACGCCGGAATCAGCACAACTTCTGGAGACCGCGACCTATAGCTCCACTTCTCTCGAGGCGACGCGTGAGTTCGCTCTGGCACAAAGTTTGCAATACGTCGGCAAGTGGGATGAGGCGGTCACCCATTTTCAGCGTGCTATAGACCTCGACCCGAACATGGGGCGCGCCTACGCGGCGTTGGGCACGGCCAAGTTCAACCTCGGTCAAGTGCAGGAGGCGGAACAGTACTACCAAAAGGCAATGTCACACATTGATCGCATGAGCGATCGCGAAAAATATCGGACCCGCGCTGAGTACTTCCTGGTGAAGCATGAACCCCAGTCCGCCATCCAGGAGTACAACAAGCTTCTCCAGCAGTTCCCTTCCGACACGTCTGCACATACGAATTTATCATTCGCCTATTTCCTGGAGCGCAACATGCCCATGGCCCTAGAGGAAGCTCGCCGCTCCATGCAGTACTCCGGGAAATCCTTAGTTGAGCGCAATAATCTGGCCATCGCCGGTATGTATGCAGGCGATTTCTCTGGTGCCGAAAAAGAGGCTGCCACTGTGATGCAGCAGCAGCCGACCTATGTAAGCCCGTACTCCACCATGGCCGAGGCACAGATTGGTCAGGGGCGGCTCGATGATGCCAGAAATACTTACGCCAAACTAGCCGCAGTCAGTCCTCATGGCGCCTCAATGGCGAAGCTTGGACTCGCGGACATTATGTTGTACGAAGGTCGGGCGAACGAAGCTGTCGCTATTCTGGAGCCGGCCGTCTCGGCGGATATTGCGAGCAAGGACTCCAATGCAGCTGCTACCAAGGCAATCGCTTTGGCTCAGGCCCAGGTCATGGCGAGCCAGAATTCAGCCGCGATCAGCGCCGCTGAACGCGCGATCGCTTTGGACAAGGAACCCTGGGTGTTGCATGCAGCTGGCCGAGTCTTTGTCGAAACTGGGCAGTTTGACAAGGCCGCCAAACTGGCACTGCAAATGTCCTCTTCCATTGATCCTGATCCGCAGCTCTACGGCAAGTTGCTGGATGGTGAAATTGCACTCAGTCGCAAAGATGCCAGGAAGGCGCTCTCACTGCTGAACGAGGCGCAAAAAATGTCCGACAGCTGGTTAGGGCATTTTCTGCTGGCACGCGCATATCTGGAAGCCGGCGCTTTTCCTGAAGCCGATGGCGAAATCGAGGCGTGCATTAAGCGCAAAGGAGAGGCATCCGCACTGTATCTCGACGAAGCCCCGACTTTCCGCGTCTTTCCACCCGCGTATTATTATTTGGGGTGTATCCAGGAAGGACTGAAGAGTCCCGCCGCCGCACAATCCTATCGCACATTCCTCTCCATGCAAGAAAAGGGCACCGGCGCATTACCAGCTGATGCCCGTAGACGTATATCCAGCCTGTAGCAACCCTGCTTACTGGAGTTGCAGACTCGTCATCTCTGGGGCACTACCGTCATTCAGCTGAACCGATAACGTGAAGCATCCTCGCCCGTACGAATCCGCCGACGACGTATCCCAGTTGAAGATGAATTGCCCGCTGCTATAGCGGAATGTGCTGTTGCCTGCTGCACCTGAAGTCGGTGAATACAGCAGGATGGAACTGCTCGAAGTCGCAATCGGGCACACGCCACTCGCTGGAACTGGACCAGTGAAGTACGCCGCCATCATGCTGAGTGACGTCGTGTTGGAGTTGAGATTTCCGTTAACATCCGTCAATTGCCACTTCACGGGTACGACCTTGCCAAAGTTGAATGCTCCGGAGTAGGTGCCGGCCGGCCCCATGGGTGTCAGGAAACCGATGAACTTGTACTGCACTTGCTCCGCCGTGACACTGCCGGAACTGCCGTTGAAGTTAGTGTCACCGGCATAGGTTACTGTAATGGTGTCGTTACCGACTGATTTTGGTATCAGGGTGCAGCTTCCACTTCCCGCCGAGACTGTGGCCGAGCAGCTCGCACCACTGCTATCGCTTGCATTAACAGTACCGGTCGGTGTCCCTGAACCGGGCGCACTTGCAGCAACAGCAAAGCTTACTGTGACCGCTTGATTCAGCACAGACGGACTAGGCGATGCTGTGACTGTGGTCGTAGTGTTCGCCTTGTTTACCGTCTCAGAGGCTAAATTGCCGGTGCCGTTAAAGTTGCCGTCCCCAACGTAAGTGGCGGAAATCGTATCCGTTCCCGGCTTCGTAGGCAATAACGAGCATTGGCCTGTCCCCGCAGCAAGAGGGGCAGTACAGCTTGTACCGGAGCTGTCGGAGATTGCCACCGAGCCAGTCGGTGTGCCGCCAAAGGCACCGGTGACGGCAACGCTAACGATGACGGCTTGTCCGAATACAGAAGAATTGGGAGCCGCCGACAT
>JBPYDQ010000283.1:0-5278 GCA_051986135.1 Terriglobales bacterium
GAGCCGGGCTCCCGCAGCCTCAATCTGCTCACGCACTCCCGCGACCTTGTGCGCGGATAGGTTATCCAGGATTACGATCTGGCCGGGCTGCAGTCATGGACACAAGACCTGCTGCAAGTAGGCAAGAAAAATATCGCCATCGGTCGTCGCGGCAGGCGACATGTGTGATTTTTCAGGATCTATCGACCCTTTGAGCCGATAGTTTTTCACCGGGTTTCACCCACCGTTTCCACTAACTTTCACCCATTTTTCAGGATCATTCACCCACCCCGGATTGCATTTGAGCGAACAGGTGTGCCACCCAATGTCCTCGAAGAGGAGATTCAGGATGGCATACTGGGAGGATTCGCGCGTGGTTATTGCGCAGGCCATTGGGTTATGGGCCGTTCTGCTCGCGAAAGGTGCGAAGTCCTTCAGCAACGCATTTAAGCCCAGGCAACACGGGTGACCGGAATAACATTCTTCCCCCTTGGTGCGACACTGGCCGTAAAATGCGACATGCGGATCTAAAGTTGAACAGAATGAACCAATATCTCCGCAGGGGCTTGATTGGTCTGATTGCTGGGATGCTGGCCAGCGTCGCGCTCGTAACTACGGTTGATCATCCGTGGATCGGGGTGCTCATCGGAGCCGCGGTGGGCGCGAGTTACGCGCTCACCATCCGCCCGACACCGCACGCTTACGTCGATACCCTAATGGCTGCGGGGGCATTGGGTGTGCCTCTCTGGGGATTGCTGAGTGTGATTGCTTTCCCGCTGCTCTCGGGGCGCATGCCGGAATGGACCGCGGCGGAGATACGCGCTCATTTCCCCGCACTGGTCGGCTGGGTGCTTTACGGGACATGCCTCGGGGTTGCCGCTCAGGGACTAAGCGATTTGGCGGACAGAATCCTGGGTCCTGAGCCGGCGGCCGTCATTCCGCCCGAACTCAACAAGACACACATCGTCATTCTGGGTGGGGGGTTCGCCGGGATGAAAACCGCCGAAAACCTCGAGGCATTGTTTGCGGCGGATCGGTCGATTGCCATGACACTGGTCAGCGAAACGAATGCGCTACTCTTTACGCCTATGCTCGCTGAAGTCGCCGGCAGCAGTCTTGAACCGAGTCACATCAGCAGTCCGCTCCGCACGAGCCTGCATCGCACCCAGTTTATCCGTGGACGAGTCACAAAGGTCGAACTTGAAGGACGGCGCGTGCTCGTATCCCTGGAAGGTCGCGGGGCCGGCGAAGCCACCTCCACCGGCGCCGCGCGAGAGCTGAACTACGATCACCTGGTTCTCGCGCTTGGCTCGGTTTCCAATTACCTCGGCATGACAAACGTCCAAAAACTGGCTTTCAATTTCAAATCGTTGCTCGATGCGATTCGCATCCGGAACCACGTCATTGAGATGTTTGAGCGGGCTGACCGTGAACCCGACGCGGCTGTGCGCCTGCCCATGCTCACTTTCGTAATCGCCGGCGGTGGCTTCGCCGGTGTGGAGCTGGCTGGCGCCTTGAATGACTTTGCTCGCGGCATCCTCGCCGATTATCCCAATCTTCGCGCCGAAGAGCTGCACATCATTCTCGTTCATGCCCGAGAACGCATACTGCCCGAGTTGAGTGAGTCGCTCGCCGAGTACGCGCGAAAGAGCATGGCAGCTCGCGGCGTCGTGTTTAAACTAAACGCCCGTTTGAGTGACGCACGCCCCGGCGTAGTGGTTCTGAACGATGGCGAGATTCCGGCCGAGACGCTAGTGTGGACTGCGGGAACGAGCCCCAATCCCTTACTGAGGTCACTCCCGGTCGGCCGTGATAAACGCGGCGGCGTCGTGGTGGACAGTACGCTCGCCGTGCCCGGCAACCCCGGGCTCTGGGCCCTGGGAGACTGCGCTGCCATTGCTGACGGCAAGACCGGCCAGCCCTGCCCGCCGACCGCACAATTTGCATTGCGAGAGGCATACACGTTGGCCAGAAATATAAAGGCTCAAATTGCCGGCCGTCCTCTTCAACCCTTTCACTTCGACACGCTAGGTGCACTTTGTGTTGTCGGTCACCAGACCGCGTGCGCGGAGCTCACCGTGCCCTTCGCACACAAAAAGACGATGCGCTTTTCGGGTTTGCTGGCGTGGTTGATGTGGCGAGGAATATACCTTTCGAAGCTGCCCGGCCTAGAGCGCAAAGTACGAGTTTTTGTGGATTGGACTATCGAGCTGTTTTTCCCTCGCGACATCGTTCAGACCATCGACTTGAGCTAGGTTGAATGATGGAACAGGCAACTCGACTCTCGACACAGTCCGACCAGAAACATTTTCTCTCCTCGCGAATGGCAGCGGGAATCCTCGGGGTTCTGGTCGGCGCGCTGGGAGGTGCACTCGAATGGGTTCTAGCTCCGGGGCTGAGTTCACACAGTGTTCTTGTAGGCGCGGCTTACGGTTTGATTTTTGCGCTGTTCTTCGGGCCGCGGGCACAAAACCCCGGGGCGGGGCTGATCTGGGGGCTTGGGTACGCATTTCTGCTGTGGGTCGCAGTTCCTGCTGGAATTCTTCCTGTCGCTACCGGCGCGATGCCTTCGATGGGGATGCTCAGCACTGCTCAAGCGCGCTTCCCGGAATTGGTAGCCTACCTGATCTGCTTTGGAATGCCGCTGGGAGTGGCACTGGGCCTTTTGGGTCTCCTCTCCAGACCCGTTTACCCTCGGTACAGCCTTGGTCGCACCATCTCTCTGGGGGGACTGGCGGGCATTGTGGGCGGTTGGGCCTTTGGCAAGTGGATGGCGCAGGCGAACTTCTTCCCGCTGATTGCAGGACTGGTGAATTCCCAATCGGCTAACGTGGGCATGACTTTGCACTTTATCATCGCCGTGATTATTGGGGCGACATTTGGCCTCCTGTTTCAGCGGGATGTTCTCGGGTATGGATCGTGCATGGGGTGGGGGCTAGGATACGGCATGTTTTGGTGGTTCCTCGGACCGCTGACGATCATGCCGCTCTGGCTGGGAAAGCCATTGGACTGGTCGCTTGGGCGCGGCGACGCGCTGTTCGGATCCTTAATCGGGCACATCATCTACGGCGTTCTTTTGGGCAGCATCTATGCGACCGTCGATCGAACTTGGACACGCCTGTTCATCGCTTCGGATCCGATTAATCGCGAGTTCGAAGGCGCTGGGTTGCGCGTCCTTCATACACTCCTCTGGGGAGCATTTGCAGGAACGGTCGGCGGCCTTGTCTCCAGCCCGGTTATGATCGCCACAGGTGTACTGTCGCGTGCCACAGGCCTGAGTAGCATGGCCCCGCTCCCGTTGGCGGTCGTTATCCATTTGTGCGTGAGCGCCGTGGTCGGAATGAGCTATGGTCTTCTGTTTCGTCACGAGGCATCGAGCTTGGGCCTGGGTGTGGCGTGGGGATGGATGTTCGGTCTGATCTGCTGGTACCTCGGTCCATTGACCCTCAGTCCAATGATATTAAATGGTTCCTTCGACTGGACGACCCAGGCGGCCGCTCCATTATTGCCCTCACTAATGGGCTATCTGATCTACGGCGCTACCACCGCATTCACGTTTCTCGTGCTGGAGCGTCGCTACGCACATTGGCTGCTTCTCGACCCACGCACAGCCGCTCGCGAGCTGCGTCGGACACGCCCCGTTGGCACGCCAGCGCCCGCCCTTTGGATGTTTGTATTAGGCTTAGGAGTGCTTCTTCCGATTCTGCTCGGCTGAGCTGTGCCGGAGATAACTTTCGGACTAAAATTGGAACATTCCTGGACAAGCCGTATTTCCGTCCAGTGATCGAGATCATCAGAACGAACCGGTCGTGTTTATCGAGAAGTCTCTGGACCTGATGATCTCCTGGTTTGTGCGTTGGCTTCTTCACGCTTGCGGCTATTACAAATGATCAGAGCGAGGTGCTGTTCCAATGACAGAGGAAGACAAAGCCGCAGAACTCGTTGATTACGCCAAGACACTGTATGAGGAGCATGACGAGCGGCTCAAGCGACGATTCCCATTGGCAAAGCCGCTGGGAGAAAAGTGCATCGAATCCGAATTATTGCTCACCACCAATGTGGCGACAGCGATGACAATCTTTTGACATGCGAGTACGCGGCGCCAGAAATTGCCTTTATGTTTGACGATCCAGGAACGGATGGCGTTCCTGGGTTGACGCGAATGAATCGCGTGCCGGGACCAGCCATCGAAAGAAATGTCGGGAGCAGGTCATGAGCAAAGTATCTACGTTTCGAAGTCACGCATCGAACGCAAGCGCGGGCCCTTGCGTATCGCATATTTACCGGGCGAGTCTCAGCCGGTCGTCTACAGTGTGCATGGCGCCATAGCAGAGCATTACAAAGCCGGGCTCCCGTGAACAAAATCCGAATCCATAGGATGATTAATATCATCCTATGCTGGTGAAAGGACATAATACCCAAAAGAGGATTTTCCGATGAACAAACCAAACGTTCTCGAACCCAACGCAACAGACCAGTTGCCCTCAAACCAACCACCCTCTAGTAGTGTCCCGACGCCCAAGACTACCGACGTGATGGTCATCCTGACGGCCAAACAAGGAGTGGAACGTCAGCAGATCATGAAGGTCATGCCAGCCGAGATTCGGGCCACGGTGAAACTCTACCTCGACGGCAAGATCCGCCAGTGGTACTCCAAGGGTGACGGCCGAGGAGTGGTTTTCTTTCTTGATGCGAGGACCATTGACGAAGCCAATGCCATTATGGACCCGCTGCCGCTCTCGAAAGAGAACCTGATGGACCATGAGTACATTCCCGTTGGCCCCCTGCTCCCACTGGCTCTCCTGATTGCTGGTGGGCCGACGCAATAGGTGCAATTCACACTCAGCCATGAGACTCTCGATGAAATATCCACAGATTCCGGTAACAGACGCGACCGGCTAGGCTGGACATGCGGCGGCCGACCAACGCCTCGCGACCGCAACCGCAACCACGAAGACCCGCGAGATCCCGTCAGCCGAAGGTTGGTTCGCCGGTGGTGAGCGTGTTGGCTACGATCCTAAAACGCGCGCCATCGTTGGAGCGCAAGGCGCGCCGCTCAACGTGTTCGTGAGGAGAGAAGGAGATCTCACTCACGCTGTCTCATTTCTGCCAGGGTATCCAGACGGTTCATTTGGATGGGCCAAGGTTCTCCCGCACTTACCGAACGCGGCGGAGATGCCGAAGCTCTTCGTAGAATATGTAGGCATGGGCGACAGCGATAAGCCCAAAGATTATGCGTATTCCACCGCCGAACGCACCGATCTCGTCGAAGCGGTCTGGCGCCATTTCGGAGTCCAGT
>JBPYDQ010000284.1:0-2995 GCA_051986135.1 Terriglobales bacterium
GGCGATTCTGAGGCATGTCAGTCACGGTCAAGCCATTGGCTTTGGCGAACGCCACCACAGCCTGGTAATCCTGCTCGGTGGGTCCAAACCTGTCGGTGAATTGCGCTACGGTGAGAAATTGGTGGTAGTCCGGACTGGTGGGGTCGTAGAGCCGCGCCAGAAAGGCTGTCAGTTCGCTCTGGTTGCGGAGTGGCAACATGATGGCGAGGTTCAGGCGCTGGGTGGATGGAAGGACACCCACCAGCGCCGCCTGACCGCTGGTAACTGCGGGGCGGACGTGATTATGCATCACCTGTATTGGTTGCTGGGCTTGTCCGGGGATCGTAATTAGCAGCGAGACGGCCGCGCAGAGCACGGCAGCCAGTCTTGGCAGAAAGGAGGCATTCTTGGTCATCAGTTCTGTCCTCAATTTTTCTGAGCCCGTACAGCGTTAAGGTTTGGGCCGATAGAATAGCTGCCACTCACCGCAATGGCCACTATCTGTGCCGTTCTTCTTGTTGCGTTAGGGACGTTCTCCCTGGCGCTGGGATCGCCCTAAACTCTGGGATTTGGCTGGTGTTCGTATCCGGTGTGGCAACCGTCCTGAGTTGCAGGCTAGGGCCTCTCATATCCGCCCAAACCTATCCGCTTATAGAGCGTCGCAGCAACGAAACTCTGCCAAGACGGGAAAGCATCCACAATGAAAATGCGATCTGATACCAACTGGTGAGCAGTCGCCTAGTTAAGGTTCAGGACAACAACAGTAACTAGCGGCGCCGGACAAATTTGTTGCGGGATTTTTACACGCCGGCACAATGCTGTCGTTGCTCCAGAGCACGTAAGTAATTGCGCTGGAGCAATGATGATTCGGTTATGACGAAGCCTGCGAGACACGACTTATCTAGCAGGTTCGCTGTCGCGAGGGTGCTATGGGTCTGCGTGTCATTCGCCAAAATTGTGACCACCCGCAATTTGAACGACTTACACCTTCGTCGTTTTCCCACCGAACGGATAGCATGGCTGCCATGCTTGTGCGCTTCGACACCTGTTCGGCTGGCTGACGAGAGTGTTTCGGCCCCGAGCAGATCTCATTCTGGAAAATCTGGCGTTGCGACGGCAATTGTTGGCCTTGCATGCCCCAAACCAAACGAAAGAGGGACGATGTCGCGACCGAACGCCGGCTGTGGTTGGAGTGTTACGAAGGTCGCACTGCCTGCAGACCCCTACCCGGCAAGCAAACCTTGCTCTCGCCAGTTCCGGTGGTGAGACATCGCTTCGCAAGAAATCGGCTGCGAGTCGCTGCGGGCTTCAGCTATCTGGTTGGCTTGAGCTGCGGGGGGCGGGGCGAGAAGCCACGCGTCAGCGCTGGGACAAGCACCGGAATCAACCTCGGCAGCCGTAGTTCATTAAGGTACGCAACCCTTCCGCAGGGCATTCTTTCTCGGATGTGGTGTAATGGTGAAAAGAAAAGCCCCGATGCCAGTCGGGGCGGGTCGAGCGGATCACTCGTGCGCATCTTAGCGCAGGAGCATACGACGTGCAATTCGATCACCCTCATTCGTACGTACCGACTCTCTCTGCCGTAAAGGATTGCCGTAAGTGCGGGCAGTCGAAGCCTCTGGAATTCTTTCCTCGGGACCGCAGCCGACCTGATGGCCGCTGGCACACCTGCAAGCGATGCAACGCGCAGCGGTGTCGCTTTCTGCGATGGGCAGTCAGAGACCACAAGAAACCGGATGTTGCCGCCTCGCCTCCAGCACAGCCAGCTTCACGTCGGAGACTAGACGCCCTGAAGCCCTACCGCAACAAGAGTGGTGACCTACCCTTTTCCCACCTACCGCCCCGCGAGAGGTACATCGCACAGCAATTGTTCAACAAATATGTAAATAGGCACCGTGGTCCCGGACTCACACAGCCGAAATATGCGCTGCTGATGGCAACTGCGGCGTCCAATGCGCGGCGTGTCGGCAATAGTTTCTGGGGGCGCCGGATGAGACGGCTGAAGGGCTGGCGTCGGCAGCGACGGCGCGATTTCGAGCAGCAGCTTCAACTAAAGGAGAATCGCTCCCGTAACGTCGAGCGTCCCCGAGCGGGCTACTCAGACGCGGTTTGGATGCAAACCGCACGGCTTACCCGCCGATTCGCATGAAAGAAGACTTGCTACCCGCTCGGGAGCAACTCTAGCTGAGGGGCACCTTGAAAACGGAGGCCCCCGCTGGTTTGATAGCGGCTGGAATCGGGGTTCCCTGGCGCGCCGTACTCGCGCGCGTCGGGCCGCTAAAGCGGCTTGCGCTCAATCCACCTGACTCTGCGTCTTGGCCGCGTTGTTCCAGTCAGCTCGGCGCACCAAGCCGTCGAGTCAATCGTCACCGTTGCGCCAAGGAATTTCCCGATCTTAGTCGACGTCCGGCCGATATTCGCGGACCGCATTGTCGGGCGGGCGGACGTGTTTTGAGTTCGTGCCGGACTTGACGGATCTAGACTTCAAGTTGGGAGTGATCCGGGCAATATCAACCCTGTTTTTTGCCCATATTTTACGGGCGACGGCCTGAATGAAATTCACCACAAATACTGATTGTGCCAAGAGGGCGAAAATGGGTGAGCCGAATGGCCACCTCGAATCCGTGATGCGAGGGTTTAGGTATGCATAGGTCGGGTTGTTAAGATGCCGGAATATGATAGAAGGCGGGGCGGAAGGGACATCGCGGAAATGTTGTAGCGCTTCGGTTACTGTGTCATAGGCCGGGTCGGATTGACCCGGCCTAATATGGGAACGGAGCAAGTGATAGTCGTACCTTCTTACTGAGCCGCCGTCACTAGGTCCGGTATCAGGTTCGAGACGTTGGGCGTGCCCCAGCCGGTAGTGAAATCGTACCCAGGGCCAGCACTGAATCCATTCTGCGTCTCGATCAATTTGTTATCACCTATTTTGATGTCATGGAAATCATTGCCATACGACGCTGACTCCGCAACTTTGTAGATCGCGGGATTGACGAATCCCAGCGGGCGGCCAGCG
>JBPYDQ010000285.1:0-7658 GCA_051986135.1 Terriglobales bacterium
AAAGCGTTTTTGCTGGGCGCCTGGCGCAACAGACTTGGCGCTCATGGCTGCAACGTACCACTATAAAGGTTGCAACCGCGACGGATTTCTAGTAGGAGGTATCCATTTTATAACACAGTAGTACTAGCTAGCTAGGACCACCCAAGACAGAACGATCGATTTTTCGGACACTACGGGGAGGAAGAATTCTACCTTGGGTAACAACGCGCACAAATCGTCTTCCTGGCTTGATCATGGCGCGTAGCAATTCTCAATTTTCTCGCATTTTCGGCTCACGGCGCAGCAGATGGTTCCCTCGTCGCATCCACCTTTCTTGGCGTAGCACCAGCACTCGGCCGGGCCGCCCTTTTCGGTTCGTGCCCACTGGCCGCGGCAAGAAGCATTCTTGTAGCACGAGGCTACAGCCAACTCGTTTTCTGACTTCGGGGCGCAGTTCCCTTCGCTGGCGATCACGTCCAGCTTCGGTTCGGGTGGGGAAAGTTCCAGGCGCGGCCTTTTGGCGTCATTGGCTCCTAGATCATTTGCGTCTTTCAAGACCCGCTTGGGCTCACGTTGCGCCTTCGTTGGACCCCGTCCGGAACAGGCAAAACCTCCGGTCACCAACACGATGATCAGCATAGCCGATATGTTGTGCAACCTCATAGATTCACCTCCTCGAGTCTTTGCCGGTTCAATCTGTCGTCGCGGAACTCACGTGCACCTGCTCGGAGTTGGTGTCCCACCGTTTTGTGCAGCCAGCACTGGAATTGGTTTCCGCCCTGACAAACTGCGCGCCGCCGCCGCTGAAACCAAAGATCCGCAGATCATCGTAGTCTCCCCAGTACCCGCGATTGTCAGGACAGATTGTTTGAGCGGTAACCAGGTCGAACTCGAGGAAGATGCGCTGCATGCCGGGAGGTGGAAGTACGGCAAGGTTTCCCTCCTGCACGCCCACCTTATTTCCGGTGGGGTCGTCTTCGCGGCTGAGGAACGATACTTTCCAGATCGGTGGAATGCTAAAGAAACCCGGAAATGCTTGAATGAGTGGATTGAACTGGTCCCCGACATATCCGCTGCTATTTTGAGTGGAAGTAGACCATCCCGGCGCATCAAGGCATCCTGTCGACAGATCGAGCGGACAGAATGACGCCTCCACGAACAACCGATTGGTTTGCGGGTCCCTCGTCGTGCACACGACCCGTACCTCGTCATTGCCAATGATGCTGGCTGCGCCGACATCGAAAGAGAACTGCGGCCCCGTGCGGAGAGTTCGATCCGACAAGGCAATACCAGGATACTGCTCCACGCTGTGACAAGCAGCCTTTGGTGATCCCCAGCCTCCATTTACAGAGCGATTGATTACGACGTCACCATTGGAGCTGCGTACCGCTGCATAGAGCGTACCATCTAGCCCCACTCGAAGACGCGGATGGGTAGTCGGAGAGATACCCACAAAAGCATTGGGCATCAAGCTGAACGTTCCACTATCACTTGGACTGTGCCAGATATCGACTTGACCGCTGCCGATGTCCATATAGGCGGCATAGATGTCCCCGTAAGGACCCGATGCCATGGTGCCGCCATCGTAAAAGTCATATGAAGGCTCGTGCACGCACTGATAGGAAGCGAAGGTCTTTCCATAGTCGGTGGAGCGCGCAATACAAGCGCCTCCAATTGCGTTGGCCATCCCGTTCGAAAACTTGGTGGCGATGATCCCTCCGGGTCCCGGATATTTACTGGCGGGCACCGCCAGGTTCGACAGGAATACAATCGCTTGATTCGTTTTCGACGCAGTAATCGCGGGGTCGCCCCACAGAATCGGCCAGTCTGAGCCAGGAGTGACTTTGCCGCCATAAGTCCAATGGCTGCCATTGTCAGTTGAATAAGACCAGCCCATCAGACTCGCGCCGGAATACACTGTGCGCTGGGTGGACGTGTAGACAATCTTGCCGTCATTTCCAGTGCCGTCGTTGTAGGTCACGGTGATCACCTGCTGGTCACGGTAGCCTTGCACGCTGATCGCCGTCTCGGACTGGTCGTTCCCGCCACCCGTCGGACCTTGTCCGCCAGTAACTGGGGTTCCCGGCCCGCCGCAGCTGGTACAAGCTGTGTGGACGCAGCAGAGCAAGGCCACCAGCGTAAGCGCCAGCGCACGTTCCATGCATTTAGCTCTAATCGTTTCCTGTAGGCGCAGGGAGCGAGAAAGGGCCTCACGAGAAGGTCGCATCGCAATTCTCCTGGAAGGATGCCGTGCATGTTACATGGCTTTTCGGGACAGTCAAGCGATTTTGGTATTGAGCTTGCTCCACGAGGCTTTGGTGTCGTCGGGAGGGCTCCTACCTTGGCCGACGTTGTTTCCTGTCGTTGTCCAAGGACCTGAGGTCCCCGTAGCGTCCAAAAACTGGATCTGCTTGAAAACATAGGATCTGGCCTGGGAGATCAAGATGCTAAGCTACGCTGGGTGCCAAGAACACTAGATCCATTTCGGTTGTTACTGATCGCCGTCGCCGGCTGGATGAATCACGAGCAACAGCAGATCCTCGATTATCTACGCGAGGAGAATCGGATTCTGCACGCACAACTCGGTACACGGCGACTACGCTTCGATGACGAACAGCGGCGTCGCCTCGCGGTAAGGGCCAAGCTGTTGGGACGGAGAGTACTTGCCGAAGTTGCCACCATTGTGACACCCGATACTCTGCTGCGATGGCATCGCAAGCTAATCGCGGAGAAGTACGATGGGAGCGCAAAGCGAAGCCCAGGACGGCCAACAAAGGCGACCGATTTAGCGGCTCTCATTGTGCGCACGGCGACAGAGAACCGGGACTGGGGTTACCGGCGGATTCAAGGCGCGTTGTCCAATCTGGGACACATGGTTGCCCCCGGCACGGTCGCCAATATCCTGAAGAAACACGGCATCGAGCCGTCCCCGCAACGGAACCCTCAGACGAACTGGAAGGAGTTCTTGAGGCGTCACTGGGAACTGCTGGTCGCAGCTGACTTCTTCACCGTGGAAGTCTGGACTAGTCGCGGACTGCAGCGCTCCATGGTGCTCTTCTTCATCGACTTGTCCAGCCGACGTGTGAAGATCGCTGGGATTGCCGCTCAAGCCAACGGACTGTGGATGAGCCAAATCGGCCGGAACCAAAGCGATCCCGTCGATGGTCTGTTTGTTGGGAAGCGGTTCTTGATCCATGATCGCGATCGGCTGTTCACGGCGGAGTTCCTGGAGATGCTCGCCGACATCGGAATTCGCTCAGTGAAACTGCTGCCGCGTTCCCCAAACCTGAACGCCTATGCGGAACGCTTTGTACGCACGATCAAGGAGTCGTGCCTGGACCGACTAATACTCTTAGGCGAGGGCTCACTGCGGAAAGCGATCCGAGAGTTCATGGCCCATTACCATCTGGAACGAAATCATCAAGGGCTGGGCAACCGGCTTATTACTCCCGAGGCTATTCCGTCAGACTCTAATGGAACGATCCAGCGACGTCAGCGACTGGGCGGCATGCTGAACTACTATCACCGCGCGGCGTGACCGCCCCAAAACATAGGCCATCAAGCCATCATGATCATCTTCAAGAGCTCGCCTCTGTGACCTCCACGTCATCGACAAGCAGCGTTTCGCATACTCCTCTCTGTTGACCCCCAAAGCTCCCGGCTGTCCCGTTCTGGGCAGGAGTCGGCAGAGTTTTTGGACCGTACGAGGGCTGTCGCAGAGGAACTGTGCAATGCAAAGAACGACTCGGTGGCTTACTGCGATACTACGAGGCCCGAGCAGCATGAATACTGGCGCGGATTATTATTTTGACCGAAGGAGTCATGGAAACAGTCTAGCCGCGGATTTGCAGACTCATTTCAGCTGCGCCCCAGAAGTAAACGATCGATCCGGCCGCTCACGTCGCGGAGATAGGATTCGTCGCCTCCCTCGAGTTCTGTGATCGTGCTGCCAGAATAACCAACGTCGGCGAACGCCTGTCGCACGGCGCTCCAATTCACGTCGCCATCGCCAAGGTTCACCCAGGCGTATCCGTCTTCCTTGCGCTTGAAGTCTTTAAGGTGAACCTTCACGATCCGCTTACCGAGCGTGTGAATCCAGTCCTGCGGATACCCGTACAGCACGACGTTGCCTACGTCGAACCAGGCTTTGATCCAGGGACTCTGGAATTCATCGATATACTTGGCCATCTCGAGAGGGCTAAGCAGGAACTTGTTCCAGACCTCCTCGATCGCAATGACGACTTTGAGTTCGTCCGCCAGAGGAATGAGTGTGCGGATTTCTTTCTGAGATCGCTGCCATGCATCGTGATACGAAGTTTCCGAGTTGACGACTGCCGGCACAAGCAAGACGGCGTCCGCCCCCCAGAGTTTGGCATTGTGGAGGGAAGTGCGCATTCCTGCAAGGCTCTTTTCGACCGTCGCCCGATCGCTCGAGGACATTGGGTACTTCCAATGGTCCATGTTCATCACTGAATCGATGCGGATGCCGGCCGAGTCCGCGGCCTTCTTGATCTCTTCGGCTTTGCCCGCATCTGTCTCTGTAGGCACCTGCACGACCTCAAATCCGACATCTCGCGCCAGTTTGAAGCGGTCGCCATAGCTGAGCTTCTCTGGCAACATGTCAAAGACCAGGCCCTTCTTGATGGCCAGCGGCGCAGGGAGTTCGAGCCGCGGATTGCGTGCTGCGGCCGAGAGCGAGTGCCCGAAAGCGGCAGCACCAAGGCCGGCTGCACATACGGTTGTGACCGAGGATTTCAGAAATTCACGACGTGAAGATTGACCCATTTTCGCCTCAGCCTAGCTTGTGCAAATCGATCTTTGGATCCCACACTTCCTTCGATTTCAAGGTTTCGTCCCAAGTCACCTCGCGGCCGGAATAGGCCGCAGTGCGCGCCATCATGCATGACAGCGCGGATTCAGATCCCTTGGCTGCCTGATTGTGGAATTTTCCGCTGGTGATGCTCTCCACGAATGCCTTCTTTTTTTCCGAATCGGCCAGCTCCAGGTTGGAGGTGAAGTTTCCGGTGACGGAAAAGGCTTGCGTCTCGCCCGTTGGCTTTGTCGAAGGACCGTATTGCCATGGTTCGTCACCCCAAATACCGAGCGGTCCGGCGTAGGGGGATTGTGAGGTGCCTTTCGTTCCGAAGAAGCGCTCGGTCACATCCCACCAGCCTTTGGCAAATTGGGTTGAGCTGAAGGTCACGTCCACATTATTGGGATAGTGAAAGACCACATTGTAATTCCCGTAGCAATCGCCGTCATCCGCCGGTCGTCCCTGCCGTCCTCCGGTCGCGGACGCCTTCACCGGATGGTCTTTGAGAATCCAGTTGCAGATGTCGATCACGTGGATGTTCTGTTCCACGATAATGTCGCCGGATAGAGTTCGATCGTGGACCCAATTGCGCAGCCGACGCTCCACAGGCGACGCAGTGAGCCACTCTGGCCGGTTGATATAGCCCGTCAGGTAATGAGCTTCACCGCAGACGATGTTGCCGAGAGCCCCATTGTGAATACGGTTCACCATTTCCACGAATGGAGGACAGTCGCGGATCTGGAAGCCCACATCGAGACTCAGTTTGTTGTCGACGCGTTTGCCAATTTCGATCACCTTCAGTGCGCCGGGTACATCGACGGCAACGGGCTTCTCCAAGTAAACGTGCTTGCCTGCCGCAACGATGGCTTCCAGGTGCTGAGGATGGTAGTAGGGTGGAGTAGCGATCACTATTGCATCCACTTCCTTGGAGGCCGCAATTTGGTGGTACGCATCGGGGCCGACAAAAAACTGTGAAGCATCCAGTGCCGCGTAGCCTTTTCCCTGTTGCATGTCGTCGAAATGCTTGCGGGCGATGTCGAGTTGGTTCTGGAACATGTCGCCCAGCGCAACCACGCGAGCTCCGCCCGTATCCACGAGATTGCTGGCATCCTCGGTCCCACGGCCGCCGCAACCCAGCAAACCAACACGGATGGCGGAGTTGGCAGCAGTGCCGCGCACTAGGCTGGGCTTGATCAACATCACTGCGGCTGTCCCTGCGGCGACACCGATGAACTTCCGCCGGGTGACTTCATTCAACAGATTCGATTTCTCTCGATCGACTGGCATGTGCCCTCCTGCTATCCGATCAATTTTTCTAAATACGTTTTCTCCGCGCGGACGTCTTCCAGTTGTTGCGGGCCAGAAATCTCGCGTTCAATGGTTACCGCGCCGCGATAGTTCAGCTGCTTCAAACGCTCGATGATGCGGGGAAAATCCACTTTTCCCTTGCCTATGGGAACTTCTTCGCCAAGTTGCTTCGGGTTCGTGGGCCACATTCCGTCCTTGGCGTGAATCCCTTGCACGTACGGCCCGAGGATTTCAATGGCATCCACGGGATTTGCTTTCCCGTAGAGAATCAAATTGGCGAGATCGAAATTGATACCCTGATTGTCCGAGCCGACATCGCCCATCGCGCGCACGAGCATGATGGGTGTCTCCTGGCCGGTCTCGTAGCGGAAGTTTTGCCCATTGCGCTTGCAATAGCTAACCACCTCTCGCATGGCCGCGACGAGCTCTTGGTACACCGGATCATTCGGATTTTCGGGAATGAATCCGCAGTGCGTCTGCACGGCCGGTATGCCGCACTGCTTCGCGAAATCGGATGCTTTCTTGATATGCGCAATGCGGGCAGCACGCGTCGCTTTAGGCGCTAGGCCGATCGTCAGCGGCCCCTGATAAAAGTCCCACACTTCCTTCCCCGGTCCGCCCACTACGAGCGAGGTAGCTTCAATCTGATATTTCTCGAGTGCCTGGCGCAACCAGCCCACAAGATCCGTTTCAAATTCGTCAACAAAGATCTGGCTCGTCGGCAAACCCAGTTCGTGGACCTTGGCAAGGGCGGCGTCCGGATCCTTGCCAATGCCGATGATCAGTCCGAGTCGTAGCGGCTTTTTTCCCTCATCGGCCGCGAGAGGTGGGATCGACATTTCTGTTTGGGAAGATGCAGGCGTCGGACGGGAAACAGTGGTTGCCAGAGCAGTGGGTCCCAAGCTCATGGTTACGGCCAGAGCCCCGCCCGAAGATTGCAGAAATTTCCGCCGATTCAATTTCTTCATGGTGCCGAATTGTATGCTTGATTGTCAGGACAATGCCAGCCGCGGCTTGCTCTAATTCTCGTTGATCTCAATGTCTTTCCATCGCATTCTTACACCACCGCCGGTGTGAATCTGCAATGCGATTACGCCATCGGGGAATCTGGGTGAAGGGTCGGTGTAATCCACGATCTTCACGCCATTCAGGTTCGTCGTGATGTGGGGGCCTTGCACCGAAACTTCGAGGTTATTCCATTCGCCCGGCTTGAGGGCGTTCTCGCCTTCCGGGGTGGGCATCGTTAGCCAGCCGCGTCCGCCGCTTTCGTACAGCCCGCCAGTATGCTTGCCCTTGCCCACCGATAAGACCTACACGAATTTTGTTCTGCGCCTCAAGTTCAAGGGAGAAGCGGACGGAATAGCGGCGTTTTTGTTTACTCTCGAATCACAGGTATCAACCCGGAACATGGTCCCGACATAGAAGGGATGCAAGTGGAGGTCGATCCGAGCAAGGGCAAGCATACTGGCGGCTGTACGAAAGCGGCGGACGCGGCTGGGTAGCGATGCCACCCCGGAAGGCGAGAACGCCCTCAAGCCTGGCGAATGGAATAACCTCG
>JBPYDQ010000286.1:0-5304 GCA_051986135.1 Terriglobales bacterium
GTCGTACCCGGCGTTCAGCAGTGGAGTCGAGATCGCAAGGATACCCAAAGGAGCTGTGGCTTCGATGCTGGAGAAGGAGGCGACAAAAAAGACGATTTTTTTGGAAGATCGCATGCGAGTCAATCTCCACGCTGGAACGGTCAGCGTAATGACCAATGTATTTCACTGGGCAGAACGTCGCGTCTGCGTCGAAGACGAGAACGGTAGCTTCACAGCGCAAGTGATTTGTCGCGAATTTGTAAAAGCTATGTAAATTGCGCATCAGGCAAGAGACTTCGAGCATGCTCGGCAGCGGAGAGAGTACATGGATGGAGTCGATCGACCAGCTCATCTGTCGCGACCGTTGTCATTCACTCTGATCCTGTCCTTGTTAATCAAGACTCCGGGAATTCGGACGGCACGGCCCGATCCCTGAACTTCCCGGCTACCGCTGGAAGCAACTGTCCCCATTCCGTTAAGGGTTATCCGCATTGGTTGATTTCCAATTCAAAGTCGCAGTTTGCCCACAAAGGTGGCAACCGGTGTGCCTGACTGTGGGGCCGAGAACGGTGGGTCAGGCGCCCGAGTAACGGACAACCAACAAGAAAGCCGGTAAGCGACAATTAAGATGACGTTCAGAGATAGTTTGTGAGCGCAACCCCGGTTCCATGGCGGCAATCCGACCGAACCATCCGGTTGAGAGTTGCTTGGGGGCGGGTGGATCTCTAGTAAGCCGGGGATGCCGGCGGACCTGGACCAGGCTTAACTGCCCCTATAGAGTCAGCCGCTTCAGGTAGGTCCGAAACTCAGTGCCTAGATCCGGCCTTTGCAGCGCGAACTCGACGGTCGCTTTCAAGAATCCGAGCTTATCTCCGGTATCGTGTCGGCGCCCTTCAAAGACATAGGCGTACATTTTTTCTTCCTTGAGCAGCGCGCGCATGCCGTCGGTCAACTGCAACTCGCCGCCGGTGCCAGCCTGGGTGTGCACCAGCATATCGAACACCGCCGGCGTCAGGATGTAGCGGCCTATGATGGCGAGATTAGAGGGTGCTTCTTCCGGTTTAGGCTTCTCCACCATATTTTGGATTTCAAAAACGCGGTCCCCGAATCGGCTCTCCACCGGCTTCACGTCCAAAACGCCGTAGGAGGAGATCGCTTTCCCTTCCACTCTCTCGGTGGCAATGACCGAGCATTGAGTTTCATCAAAGACTTCCATCATCTGCTTCAAGCAGGGTACGCGAGCGTCGACCACGTCATCAGCCAGCAAAACGGCGAAAGGTTCATGGCCGACAAGTTCCCGGGCCATCAGCACAGCATGGCCAAGCCCTAACGCCTCTTTCTGGCGGACGTAGGCAAGGTGAATCATGTCGGAAATATCACGAACGATCTGCAAAAGCTCGGTTTTGCCTTTGGCCTCCAGCAATTTCTCGAGTTCATAGCTCTGATCGAAATGATCCTCGATGGCGCTCTTGCCGCGTCCGGTCACGATAATGATCTGGTCGCAACCCGCCGCCAGGGCTTCCTCCACTCCATACTGGATGATGGGTTTATCCACCAACGGGAGCATCTCTTTGGGCTGAGCTTTGGTGGCGGGCAAAAAACGCGTGCCCAAACCGGCTGCGGGGAAAACTGCTTTGCGTACTTTCATGGGCATAGATAGATCTTGGTTGTCAGAAGTCGCCAGCTTGCGCAGCCATCATACTCGCAGATCTCGTTGGCTGACGACAGAGGAATGAGACCAACGACTAGTCTGCCCGCACTTCATCGGCCGCCGTTCCCGCCAACTGCTCCAGCAGGTTGCGTAAATGCCCCAGCACCTCATCGGTCCGCGATGACTTGAGCACAAATTTCAGAACACCTTGAGGCGTAAATTGCGCTGCTCGTTGCGAAGCGACAAATCGCATCAGCCGTTCCGGGTCAACATTGGCATTCTGGCGGAAGCGCACCGTAACCTGCTCCCGTTTGCGCTCGATTCCGGTTACCCCCGCTTCGATGGCCAGCAATTTTAAGCTGGCATACTCAAGCAAGTTGCGTACGGCTAGTGGCGGCTCGC
This sequence comes from Terriglobales bacterium, assembly GCA_051986135.1. Taxonomy (GTDB): domain Bacteria; phylum Acidobacteriota; class Terriglobia; order Terriglobales; family Acidobacteriaceae; genus Gp1-AA122. The sequence continues at coordinate 2,033 of JBPYDQ010000286.1, forward strand.
CATAGCGATCCTGCAACTCGGAGCCGACGTCGGCCAATTGCGATTCACTCTCCACCCCAGCAATACGCTTGTACATACGGAGCCGCTGGTTTTCTTCCTGGATATAGTCGGCGGGAATGCGAATACTGAGACCAAGGTTGAGCTGGATGGCCGCTTCTTCCGGCAACGCCTCCCCCTTTAATTCGCGGACTGCCTGATCGAGCATGCTGGTATAGAGTTCAAAGCCGACGGCGTCGATGTGTCCACTCTGCTCGCCACCGAGCAGATTGCCGGCCCCCCGCAGTTCCAGATCAAGGGCAGCAATCTTGAAGCCGGCACCCAAGTCGGAAAATTCCTTAAGCGCGGCCAGCCGCCGGCGGGCAATGGCAGTCAATTCAATTTCCGACGGAAGCAGCAAGTACGCATAGGCACGGCGATTGGAACGGCCCACCCGGCCCCGTAATTGGTAGAGCTCCGACAGGCCGAAGCGGTCTGCGCGGTTGATGAGAATGGTATTGCACAGCGGGATGTCAAGTCCATTCTCGATGATGGTGGTTGCGACCAGGATGTCGGCTTCGTGATGCATAAATTTCAGCATCACCCGCTCCAGTTCGCCTTCCGACATTTGCCCGTGACCCACGGAGATGCGAGCACGCGGAATCAATTCCTGAAGCTTGGCGGCGATTTCCCAAATCGTCTCCACCCGGTTGTGAACGAAATAAACCTGGCCTCCGCGGTCGAGTTCCTGATCGATGGATGACTCGATCAGCTTGTCATCCCACGCCGCCACTATCGTTTGGATCGCCATGCGGTCCTTGGGCGGAGTCTCAATCACGCTCATGTCGCGTAATCCGACCAGCGACATGTGTAGCGTGCGCGGGATCGGCGTCGCAGACATGGTGAGCACGTCCACCTGCTTGCGCATCTGCTTGATGCGCTCTTTGTGGCGCACCCCGAATCTCTGCTCTTCATCCACCACCAGCAGCCCCAGATCGGCGAACTTGATGTCTTTCGAAAGAATCCGATGAGTGCCGATCAGGATGTCAATTTTGCCGGCCTCAACCTTCTGAAGTATTTCTTTTTGCTCCTTAGGCGAGCGGAAACGACTGATCATCTCGATGCTGACGGGGAACGCCGCCAAACGTTGCTTGAAAGTCTCATAATGCTGGAAGGCCAGTACCGTGGTGGGAGCAAGTACCGCGGCCTGCTTGTTATCACTGACCGCCTTAAAGGCTGCCCGCATCGCTACCTCGGTCTTACCGTATCCCACATCGCCACACAGCAGGCGATCCATGGGCTGCCGAGATTCCATGTCGCGCTTGACATCGATAATCGCCTGCGCCTGGTCCTCGGTTTCGTTGTACTCGAACGAGTCCTCGAATTCCTTTTGCCACTCGCTGTCCGCTGGGAAAGCATGACCTTCGACCGTACGGCGCTCGGCGTAGAGCTTGATCAGTTCGTCGGCCATGTCCTGCATGGCCTTGCGCACACGAGCCTTCGTCTTAGACCAGGTGCCGGTCCCCAAATGACTCAATGGTGGCTTGCTGCCTTCGGCGGAGCGATACTTTTGAACCAGGTCGAGTCGAGTCAGCGGCACATAGAGTTTTGCCGCTTCGGCAAATTCGAGCAGCATGAATTCAGCCGCGCCGTCACCCTGATTGATTTCCTTCAAACCCTGATACTGGCTGATGCCGTGCTCAACGTGCACAACGTAGTCGCCCACCTGCAAGTCGCGAAAATCGGAGAGGAACGCGGAGACTTTCGATTTCAGGCGCTGTGGACGCGAAACCACGGCTTCGGACTCGTCGAACAGGTCCCGTGATCCGAAAATAGCAATGTTGCCGTCGGGCAGCAGCACGCCATCGGGAACGTATGCCCGAACCAGCGTTGTCGCGAAAACATCACCGGAAAAATATGCCGTCTCGTCCGCGTAGCTCTCGCCTCCGCGAGTTCGGCTTCCCAGACGAAAGGGCACGTTATATTCGGTAAAAATATCTGCCAGCCGTTCCAGTTCTCCGGTATTGGCGGCGGCAAGAAGCACGCGCTTGTCTTCGGCAGATAATCTCTTGACCTCCTCCAGCATGTTGGACACGGACCCGTGAAATCGTGGAGTCGGCTGACTCGAGAAAGGCACATCTTCTATGGCTCCCAGACTCTCGATTCGAAGGTGCTCGAGGTCGGCGCCCCGGGTGTTTGCCAGCTTGCCCTGCAAGTCCTCCGGAGGGAAGTACAGATCCTCGGGACGAACCAGATTGCCCACGCCGCTGCGTTCGTGGGCTTCGGCTACTCGCGACCAGACGCGATCCAGTTCGCGTCGGACCGCGTCGGGCTCATCCACCATCACTCGGGCTTCCGGCAGCAGGTCGATTAATGAGCGGTCGGCGCCTGCTACGGGCGCGTAAAACTCCCACCCGGGAAAAACGGTTACTCCCCCCGAGCGCACCGCTTCTGCGACGACTTCCTCCGGCCCGGCAATGCGTTTTCCAGATAAACGTACGTGAATCGCTCCGAGCAACTCTTCATTCACGGGAGTTTCCGTCAGCGGCAGCAGCAACGCTTCATCCACCGGGTTTGAGGAGCGCTGCGTACCGGGGTCGAACTTGCGGATGGATTCGACCTCATCGCCGAAAAATTCGACCCGCACAGGCCGGTCGGCCTCCGGAGAGTAAACATCCAGAATGCCTCCGCGCAGTGCATATTGCCCGGGCATCTCCACCACGTCGGCCCCTCTGTACCCGACTGTGTTCAAGTGACCGACCAGGGCATCTGCGTCAAGCGTCTCGGCACGGCGAACCGTGCGAGCCAAATTGACGTAATACTCGGACGATCGCAGCCGGATCGCCGCGGCGGTAACGGGCGTAACCACGATCGAGGCTGCTCCGCTGGCCAGCTTCCATAAGGCCGCAGCGCGTTCCTCCTGGATCTCCGGATGTGGCGAGAGATTCTGAAACGGCAGCACATCGAAGGCTGGAAGCCCGACGAGCGAATCGGAAGCCACCATCCCGGTCAGCTCGGCAAAACCATGCAGAGCCGGAACCAACTCCTCGAGCGCACGGTTATCAGCGGTGATGATAATAAGGGGGCGCCCCGCGGCGTGCTGCAGCAAAACCAGCAACATGGCCTTCGCGGTGGGCGTTACCCCAGAAACACTAATCCGTCCCGCGCCCTCCTTGAGGTGGGAGGCTACACGAGTGAAGGAAGGAATCTTTTCCGCGTCCGCAAAAATTTCGCGGACGAAAGGCAGGACCATTGCTTGATTATTCTATCAGCCCCGGTAATCAGTCTTCACTGGG
>JBPYDQ010000287.1:0-27306 GCA_051986135.1 Terriglobales bacterium
TCCTAGCGCGCCAATCGTTTCAGCGAATCTTGGATGAAATCTGAGTACGGGTAAGATGCCTGATCACCCCAGGTTCTTCTACTTTCCTTAAGCCGGTTGTCGACAGCAACAGACCTTAGCCGGAATGCCCAATTTGAGGGGGGGGCGCGCTCGTTGTAGGTCCCGATCGCGGCCGTGCTTAAACGGCTGCCGATGGGTTATCTGCCATAACCACGCGCACATTCTCGGAAATGCGCGGCCAGGACGCCGAACTCGTGGCATACCGTCCTACCGTCCAGGAGGTAAACTCGGCAAAGTCCTGAGGGTTTTTGGGCGGGCTGGTGTAATGGGGCACTTTGCCCAAATGCTCGGGTGTGAAACACAGTGTCAGGGTTGTGGAGAATTCGTCGAGCGCTCCCATTTGACGATCAAACCATGCTTCCGCGTTAGGACGGAATGAATCAGCCCAGCTGATGCCCGTGCGCAAGTGCTTGACCTTGAGCTTACGTAACCACTCGACCCCGGGTTCGAGTCGGTTGTCCTCAAAGTGAAACCATTGGCAGATCCCAAGCCCCTCGGGAAAATAATGGCTGGCTGCCTTGGGTGTCCCATCTTCTTTTACCAGGCCCATGTAGTAATGCCGGTAATAGGCGCTGCCTTCGGCCTCCTTATGGCGCGTGGTTGCCGTCCAGGTCGCCGGCAGGTCAAAGAGGCTGTACCAGTGCACGCGTTCGACGCGCGGCAAGAGAAGCTCGGCCGTCTTGTGTAGTCCGAACGCCTGCACCTCCTCCGCACCGAAAGACGACACTCCGACTTCGGAAACCCAAACCGGTTTTGTAGTCACCTGTCGGATCTCGTCGATCTTGTCCGGCCACTGATGAATATTCCAATGATTCCAATCGAGCGGAAACCCGTGCACGGCGACCACATCGATCGCATCCAGCAGGCCATAGCTGCCCAGCAATTGAATGAAGTTCGGATCAATCGGGGATATGCCCCCCAACACGATCTTCAGATTGGGATTAATCTGGCGGATGGTACGCGCGCTCAACAGCGCCATTTCTGAAAACATTTTCCAGTCCGGGTCGAGATGGAAATCCCAATGCGAGAGGTTGTTGGGCTCGTTCCATATCATTACGGCTTCGACCATGCGCTTCTCCCTGACCAAGTTGCCGCTTAAAGAGTTCCGTCTAATTCCATTTCAAGGATGTAACGCCCGTCGCGGCTCGCGTTGCGTGGGCTGCAAATCCAAGTTTCCGTCTCCGGATGGGCAAGAATTTCTAACCCGGAACTGCGCAGCATCGCTTCCATGGCGGCGCAGTTGGGAATCCACCAATTGGTGGGATCTTGCGCGTAGCTCTTTTCGATGAAGTACATCGCCGGAAAGTCCGGATCCAAAAAGATTTCTTTGTTCCAGAAAGGATAGTCCGCTTCCCACTTGCGCACGGTTTCCGAGCCCCGGATCATCGTCTGGAAAACCAGTGTGCCGCCGACCTTTTTGATTACGCGATCGAGCGCATACAACGGGTAGCGCAGGTGGTAAAAAACTCCCATAAAGAGTACGAAATCGAATTGCCCGACAATTTCGTCGGCCGCGTAGACTGATCTTTTTTCGAATTCGATATTTAAACCCAGAGTTTTGGCAGCAAAGCGAGCCTGATTTAAATAACGGTCATCGACATCAATGCCTAGGACCTGAGCGGCACCCCGGCGCTTCATTTCAATCGAGTAAAACCCGCCGTTACAGCCGATGTCCAAAACCGTCGCCCCATCCAGCCGGTCGGGAATCGCAGGAGAGACTTGCTTCCACTTAATGTTGGGAAAATCGCCAAGAAAGTGATTGGGAGCTGTCTTGACCCCGAACAAGTCCAGATTATGAAACCACTCACCCAGCTCCTGGATGCGCTCGCTCAAGCCAGATGCTGGCATTTCAGGGTGTTCCGCCGGCATTCGGGAGTCGTTGGTTACGATCTGCATGGGAATTCTCCCCGTTTCCGTGAGCTCGCGAGACTCATTGGGGTTGATCGGCTGATGGCCGACCAGCCGTCTCCTCGGGTAAATACTGCCGCAAGAAATTGCTTACACTTTCGACATAAACCGGGGCCCAATCTACGGCCGGTCTCCGTTCGGAGATGTGGCGCATAGCTGCTTCCATTGACCAACCCAAGGCACATAGCACAACCAGCGCCATCATCGGCCCTCGATGGCGTCCTGCGACGCAATGGATCAGGAGCTTGGCATCGGGCTGGCTGAGCGCAGCCAGCGCAAATTCCAACCCACGTTCCAGAACCTCGGGAGACTTGGGGGCAAAGTCATCGTCCACTTTGTTTAGAAGGACCTTGATGCGATAGCGCGCCGCCAAGGCAGTCTCGTCGAATTCCCAAGCCATATTGAGAATGTGTGTAATTCCTGAATGCGCGACGTCTCGCATCTTTTCGGCTGTCTCGACCCAACCGCCAAGAGCAATCCGTTCCGTTATCCAGTTTGCGTCAACCTGATTCTGATTTTGCTCTGCTCGAGCGCGGTCAATCCGGTCCATGGGCGTGCTCTCCAAGATGCGGAATGTCACTCGGCAGTTGTGCGCGCCCGTCTCAAGAACCAGGCTGTACGTTTATACACATCGTCTAGTTGCATGCATCAGAAGGACTTGCTTCCCATCTTCGGCAACTGAACCGTAAGCGAATGCCATCCAAGGCGCTCGTGCCCAAAGAGAGCGACACCCCGGTTTCGGCGACCAGCTCGCTCGAGCCCGAGTACGATCGACAGGAGCGCAGACTTTATCGTCAGGTGTTGCTCCTGTTCAATAAACTGGGCATTGCCTACGCAGTCTCGGGCGCCTTCGCCCTTCAGCGGCACACCGGCATTTGGCGCGATACCAAGGATCTCGATCTGGTTCTTACCTCCGAAAATATCGGACCAGCCCTGAACTGCCTGAAAAGGGCCGGGTTCGAGTGCAAGATATGGGATCCGGTATGGTTGGCCAAGGCGCACCGAGGCGATTTCTTCGTGGACCTGATAACTGGCATGAGCAACGCCGCCATCACCGTGGATGATTCCTGGATAGAACGTGCCTCCCGAGCAGTCGTGGTTGGGGTGGAAACCAAGGTCCTAGGAGCCGAGGAGCTCATCGCCTCCAAGCTCTTCGTGACCCGGCGCGAGAGATTCGACGGGGCTGACATTGCTCATGTCATCTATGGGACAGAGGGCAAGCTGGACTGGGACCGGATTCTCAAGTTGGCCGGTGACAACTGGGAAATGGTCTTCTGGACACTGGTCTTGTTTCGCTATATCTATCCGGCCCAAACCCCCTATGTTCCCCTCCGCGTGTGGGATGAATTAATCGGGCGATTTATCAGTGCGGTTAAGGACCCTGACCCCGGGGCGCGCTTTCGTGGCAGTCTGATTGACGAGAATCAATTTGCTATCGACATGCGGGAATGGCGGCTGGACGATCTCCTGACGGAATACCGCGCACGTCGGTCAGGCAAGATGGTCTCCAGTACGATCGAATGTTCGGCTCCGGACGAAAAAGCATCGTAAGACATATGAGAATTGCTGCAACAGCTGACCTGCATTTCTCTACCACTCGAGCCAACACCTTGAAGGAGCAACTGGCGCCGGTGCGCGACCAGGCCGATTTGCTGGTCGTGGCGGGTGATCTGACCAACTATGGCCAGCCTTCCGAAATGGAGCCCCTGCTGAATGTATTGGTGCGCTTGAGGGTTCCGATCGTCGTCGTCCTCGGCAATCACGATTACGAAAGCAATCAACATCTGGAACTAATGAAAATGATGAGCCAAGAAGGTATCAAAGTGCTCGACGGCACCGGCTACGAACGCGATGGCGTGGGCTTTGCCGGAACAAAGGGCTTCGTAGGCGGATTTGGCCGGGGTGTGTTAACCGCCTTCGGGGAGCCCGAGATTAAGGCGTTTGTACGTGCATCGATCGACGAAACCATGAAGTTGGAGCGCGCCATGTCGCAATTGCGCACCCCCAAACGAGTCGTGGTGCTGCACTACGCGCCGATCGCGACTACCGTCACTGGCGAGGCGCCGGAAATCTATCCTTACTTGGGCACCTCTCGATTGGCGGAAGTTGTGGACCGGCATGGCGCGGACATGATAGTGCACGGTCATGCTCATCACGGAGCTCTCAACGGCAAAACCATGGCTGGCATTCCGGTCCACAATGTTGCCATCACCCTGCTGCAGAGCCAGCAACCGCCAGCCGCCTATCGCATCTTTGTCATCTAAATGCTCGCCTCGCCTTTACATAATATTTTCGCATGCCTTACAGCTTCCTCCCGATGTCGGTTCCCGACCCTCTGTCGTAAGTTGCTTTAGTCGCGCTCTTGACTGCCAGGTGCCGGGGCCGCAATCAGACCTTCTGATCTGTCTACTCTTCGTGTTGCAGGCATGTTGTGGGTAGGCAACTGGCGAAAGAAGCTTAGCCTCTCAACCACCGTTTCGACGGACGCTAGAACTCCTTTGAGCATCTCCTCTACCATCGCCGTGAGGAATAAACATGGACAATTTTGTCTGTGATATCAAAGAAATCCAGCGTCGTGCCCGCCAGCAGATCGAAGATCGAGTTGCCAGTCCAATTTGAAGGAGAAGCCTGTGTCAACGCAGATCCCAAACGTTAGTCCCCAAGTGGAGTCGCTGGACGCTCCTCTTTTTGCTCCCCCGGATAGCGATGTCTTAGCTAATATTCGTTCTCAACAGGCGAAAATCGCCGTCCTCGGAATGGGTCACGTCGGTCTTCCCACCGCGCTCGGCCTTGCCGATCTTGGCTGGCAGGTGCTGGGAGCCGACAGCTCTAAGCCCCTGCTTGACCAGCTTCGTGCCGGGCAACCTCCCTTTTATGAGCCCGGAATCGAAAAACTTCTTCGCCAACACCTGGGCAAGAAATTCCATCCCACTGCCGATCTGGAACAAACCATTCGTGAAGCTACCATCCTGTTTGTCTGCGTGGGTACCCCCCAACGAGAAAACGGTGAAGCCGATTTGTCGCAGGTGGAAGCTGTCGCTCGCACCATCGCGCAGAACTTAAATGGCTATAAGCTCATCGTCGAAAAGAGCACTGTGCCTGCCGTCACGGCACAGTGGGTGAAGCGCACCATTTTGCGTTATGCAAAAAATGCTCCTCGCAGCGACAGCTCACCGACTGCCGACGTTCCCGAATCCGCGACAGAGCCGATGCCGGACAGGTGCGATTTTGATGTGGCCTCCAACCCCGAGTTCCTGCAGGAAGGCGCGGCGGTTCGTAACGTCTTTCGTCCCCATCGCATCGTTTGCGGGGTGGAATCGGAGCGGGCGCGCCTGATTTTGGAGGAGCTATATCGGCCCCTGCATTCCACCGTGCTGGTGACCGGGTTGAGCACCGCCGAACTGATCAAGCACGCGGCTAATTCTTTTCTTGCTATGAAGATTTCCTTCATCAACATGGTTGCAGATCTTTGTGAATTGGTGGGCGCCGATGTCACACAAGTGGCCTGCGGAGTGGGTATGGACCCGCGCATCGGGCCACAGTTCCTGAACGCGGGCATCGGTTTCGGCGGATATTGCTTCCCCAAGGATCTGCGTGCATTCATCCACCTAGCCGAACAATATGGTCTCGATTTCTCTCTGCTGAAAGAAGTAGAGAACATCAATCGGCGTCGCATCGATGTTTTTCTGAAGAAAGTCCGGCAGGCGCTCTGGGTGCCGAAGGCCAAGACCGTCGCCGTACTCGGCCTGGCATTCAAACCCAGCACCGACGACATCCGCGAAGCGCCGGGACTGAAGATCGTGAACGCGCTGCTCTCCGAGGGCGCTCGCCTGCGGTTGCACGATCCCCAAGCCATGCCGGCCACAAAAGCCGTTCTGCCGGAGAATGGAGACACGGTGGTCTATTGCGAGGACGCCTATACGGCGGCCGAGCACGCTCACCTTCTAATCGTGCTGACCGAATGGCCTGAATATAGTTCTCTTGACCTCAGGCGGCTGCGCGATGCCATGGACGTCCCGGTGGTGATCGATGGCCGCAACGTTTTCGATCCCGCCGCTATCACCAAACTAGGTTTCGAGTACCAGTGTATCGGTCGGTAGCCAGCCATGGCTTCTTACGACAGACGGACGCCTAGGTTTGGCGCACGACCCGGTTCCGGCCGGTTGTGAAACCCCAGGGACCCTGTTCGGCGGACACCAGGATCGGAAGATTAGCTGGCGCAATTGCCAGCTGGAACTCGCCTTGAAGAATCCGATTGCCGTCGAACTCGCCCCATCTGCTCACGAAACATTGGGGGCCGGCCACCGTCGCGCCCAAGACACCACCGGGGCCACTGGTCGGACAGCGCTGCGCCGCCCGAATCGCCTAACGTGGAGTCGAAGCCGAGATTCTAGAGTTCGATCAAATCCCGGTTCGCCCGCGCCGGAAGACCCCCATGATCAGCGCGATTACGAAGATGATCAGGAATATATAAAACAGGATCTTAGCGATTCCCGCGGCCGCCGCGGCTACACCCCCGAAACCAAGGACACCCGCGATGACCGCAACAATCAGAAAAATCAATGCCCAATAGAGCATGTCGGCCTCCCTCAAAGACATTCGCCTATGACACTAATCGGGTCCCCCCTCGGCAGCATACTCAGCGGCTCGGGTTGCGCCGATACCTAGGAGCCTGTAGATTCAGCCTCGCGTTCGTGTAGCCCAGAATGGTATCAGTGATGCCAAGGAAACACGGCGAAAGCTAGCGAATGCAAGCCAATACCCGGCTTGCTGTATATACTTCCCGAGCGTACGGCTACCGCCGATGGTTTTTTTCGAGTAAACGTTCAAGCGCTTGGGCATTTTTCACGGCATGTCCGCGCAGGTCGTTGTTGAAGTAGACAACAAATGCTGCCGAGACGCGGTATCCACTGGCAAATTTGATCTGCCCATGTCCGCAACATTTCTTCGGTGTAGGAGCCGCCGTAGTGTCCATTGGTTCCGTGAAATCGGACATAAGTGAAGTCGGAGGTCAGTTCCCGGCGGTGATGGCTGGGCTCCCCAGTCGTGGATGCAGAGCGCCACATGCGCCTGGCGGAGGAGCCGGTAAACGGGTTCGGCGTACCAGGTTGGATCGCGAAACTCAAAAACAGATGGATGCTGCGGTTTCTCGAGTAGAGGGAGAAATTTCTCGAGACGTTCGCGGTTGACGTCCGAGTCGGGTGGGAGTTGAAAGAGAATCGGACCGAGCTTCCGTTGCAACAGCTCCCTGCGATCCAGGTAGGTGATCAAGGGCCGCTCGAGCGTCACGCAGCTGCTTCATGTGTGTGAGGAGGCGGCTGGCTTTTACTCGGAAACAGAAGTCTCAAGGCGTTTCCCGACGCCAATTTTCGACGGCGGACGTGGCGGGCAGCCGATAAAAGCAGTTGTTGATTTCGAGCGTGTTGAAGTGTTTGACGTACCAGGTCAAATACCCAGTCGTAGCCAGTTTTTCAGGGTAGAAACAACCGCGCCAATCGGTGTAATGCCATCCGGAGGTGCCGATCCTGATCTGGGCTGCTATACGTTCTCTCGGCTCGGGAGCTTAGGAGAGTCGTCCCCAGGCTGAAACCCTAAGGCTCGCCACCCGGAGGCCGAGCCTGGGGACGATTCCACCGCACCTAGTTGACCATTAGATGGCCGCTCTCCTACTACAGGTTGGCATGTAGAAACGGCTCTGGACCGGAGGATGGCACATTTAGACGTGGTACTCGGGACGTCCGCCAAGCTTATGTCCGGCGAGTCAGAACTCGTTTGTCCAGATCTCGGACCAATGTCGTCAGGCGGCTACAATCGGCCGAGCAGAGTGCGGGACTTCGACTGGTCGCCTGAGGCAAATGCGATAAGTCGTCTGGTCGCGCGTGCCCCAGGCATACTTGTAGAGTTCCCCCCCGCGAAGAAAATCAACGGCGATCTTTCCTTGGCGAATCGCATCATCGATGGCCGCTGCCAGGATCTGGGCTCCTGGGCTGAAGGCACCGTACTCCGGATCAAACCCCTGCAGATAGCAGTACACGATATCGCGTTCCGCTAACGCATAGAGAGCCGCAATCAGCTGCCCGTTAAATCTCAAACCATAGAGCCGGAGAACGTGCCGCCGTAGAAGTGACGACGTCGCCAGCCGATGAAACTGCTGGACAGCGGTATCAGCGAGCATGCCGGAGGTCCCAGAACGCGTCCATCGGGCGCCGTGCAGGCGCACCAAGGCCGCGAGAAATTCGTCGAGAGTTTCCCGAGTGGCAGTTTCCACTCGCGCCTTCCCCGCTCGTTCCATGCGCCGACGTGCGGTGCGCAAATTGTGCCGTTGCTTACTGGGCAGAACTTCTTCCACCGATCTGGCTGTTCCGGGCAACCACAACACCGGGCAGACAGTCTCGATTGATCGTTCACAATCCCAATTGGCAAAATCAAGTGCCAGCAAACAAGAAGTGCTGGGGAGATCAGTCAGGTCCAGTCGATCCCAGGGGCGTTCCGAGCTTCGCAGATACTGAAAGATCTTCTCCGATATCTCCGTATTCCGCACCGGTTCAATCAGCCAATCCACATAATCGGATACGCTCGCTGCCAGCGGTGCCAATATCTTCTTCGCTCCGGAACGGTAACAAAACAGCGGAGCCAGACCAACGAGTCTTTCACCGCGGCGAATCTCGATGACATAAAGCTCGCGGGGATGGAACGCCTGTATCCATGACAACACCCATTCCGGACGCTGAAACGGGGTGGCTCCCGGGCAGCGATTCCACAATCCCGTCCACTCCGGCGATAGTTGTTCGAGGGTTTTAGCGTCGGTGATCACGCGAGTGTGCCAACAGTCAGCGGGCTTCATCAGGCGACCTGCTCGCGGAGAGAGCCAGAGGACTCGGTTCTGTTGGCCAGCTGGTGGTACAGCGACAAGTAGGAACGCACCATGTTGGTTGCTGAAAAATTCTGCCGTGCCCGCTCCCGGCACAAGCTGGAGCTGAGCTTCCCGGCCTCTATGATCGCTTGTGCCAGCTCGGACGGCGTGTCCACCAGGAATCCGGTCGAACCGTGTTCCACGACTTCGGTCAGAGCACCGCGACGAAATGCCACGACTGGCGTCCCCGAAGCCAGCGCCTCCATGGCCACCAGGCAACTGGTCTCGGCCACCAGACTCGGCACCACCAGGCAGCGCGCTCGGGCCAAGAGTTCATTTTTCTCATGGCCACCTACCGCACCAATGAAGCGGTGATTCCCTTTTAGTCTTGGCTGAATCATGGTTTCAAAATATTGGGCATGCGTCTTGTAGCCAAAAACCTGCCCGGCCAATATCAAAGGAATACCGGCTTCGGAAGCCGCATCCAGGGCGACATGAAAGGCCTTTTCCGGGCACACCCGGCCCAGTGCCACAGCATAGTCGCGCTTTACGGGCGCGGGACGATACTGATCCAGGCGTACCCCGTTCGGAATGACGCGGCAGGCTTTGGCGTCTGGCGGCCCTTCCGCTCTTTGCGACTCCGATACACATACCAAATAGGTATCTCGACGTGCTAAACAAAATGTCTCTTCCCGATACCAGCTCAGCGGTAAGTGCAAGGTGACTACGACCGGCACAACCGGTTTGGGGAGGTACTCTAAAAAATCAATTCCATGCAGATGAACCAGGTCGACGGGGTACTGTTCGAGGGCTGAGCGAATCGCTGTGCGATATTGCCGGCAGGCGAGCGCGTGTGCCTCGTCATCCAGCGGCGCCGCGGGAAGGGTCGCCGCCAGCAACGTGCCGCGGCATAGGGAGCCTTCTGGTGCGATAACAATCGAGCCTTCACCCGCTTCTACCAGACCTTGGTCAAGAATAGCCAGAATCTGCTCGGCGCCCCCGGCGGTATTTTCCGCCACGGGGGCGAGCGGGTATCCGACGCTGAGCACCGTCACGGGCATATTAGCTCGCTGAGTTCAGCAAGAACCTGCGCGGCGAGTTCGCGCCAGCGTGCGCCTGTAAGCGGCCAGCCGAGAGTTTCATACCAGAGTGTCCCCTCATGAGGCGGGCGAGTGAAGTCGTAGACGGGAGCCGGCCGGAGTTTCTCAGGCTCAAGCGGAAAGCCGGAGAGCACATGCCATTGCGAGACATAGCAGCCCAGCATTCGCGCCTTTCGCTTGCGCTCCTCAATCGACATCTTGAGCTGAACCGCGGGTTCTAGATTGCTGGCGGCCAGCGGGGGAGCACTGAGGAATTGGCCGGTCATTCTTTTTCCCTCAAAGGCGAAATAGCCGGTCATCTCCATAAGGTCAGGATGGCTACCGGTCTGCCGCGCGACGATCTGTGCACCGACACGCGCCACCAGCACCGCCGTGTCGTGGTCGGGGTGTCCGCCTTCATAAGCATGAGTGATAATGACGGAAGGCTTGAATTCCCGAACGATAGGCACCCATTCCTCTACGATCTGACGCACCTGAAAAATCGCTTCCTGATCCACGCCGCTGAGAAACACAATCCGCTCCGATGAGATATTGACCAGAGCCAAAGCCGAGGCCGCTTCTTCGGCACGAACGCAGGCATACAGCTCCCGTGATCCGCTGACATAGGGCGAGCGAAATTGCGGGTCACGAGGAGCCCCGTCAGTGAGATAAACCACCATTGCCCCCGGCCATCGCCCCAGCAGCGCGGAAGCACCAATAGTTTCGTCGTCAGGATGGGCGACGAGGAGTAGCACCCGCTCGGCTTGTCTTGCATCCGGGACATCAGAATGGGCAAGGCGATCCAAGAGGAGTTCGGTTCTACGCCGCGACATTGAGTTCTTCGCTGTACTGGCGGTCGTCCCGCGACAATAATTTCACAGCTTCGCGGTAACCATGCAGGGTTCCCACGTCAACATACCGCTCGCCGCCGGGTACCGCATTCACGGTTGCGCCGCGGCGGATATATTCATTGACCAGGGTCCCGATGTATTGATCTTGCTGGCGACGTTCGCGCCAAAGTTGGTCGAGACTCCCCAGATCCCGGGCAGGCACCCGGAACGCACCCCATACCCATTTGGTGGAAGCCTCTGGTGTTTTTACTTGCACCTCACGGACTCGGCCGTGCGCATCGCTAACTACTCGATCGAATAACTCCGGCCGATCGACCGGAAACAGTAGAAAAGAGAATGAGCCTTCCGGCAGACAGCAAAAACCACTTTCCGGAAACCATACCGTGTCCGGCAATCCGACCAGCACATCATCGGCCGGCGCTAGAAACGGCAACGCGGTGAAAATAGCATCGCACAGGCCGCTGGGATTGGGCTGGATGGCGTAGCAGATCGCCGCATCTTGGATCCGTCCACCGAAATAATTCATGATGTCAGTCTTCGCCGGGGAAATGACAAAACAGATGCGCGTGGCACCGGCAAACAACATGCGGTCCAACAAATATTCGCAAACGGCACGCGGACGTTCGGTCTCTCCGTCGCGACGAGTGCCCACAGGCAAGAGTTCTTTGGAGAAAGCGAGGGGTTGAATACGGGTACCCAGCCCGGCCGCGGGAATCACCCCCCAAATGCTCATGCCGTGACCTCGAGCAAGCTCAGCAGTTCCATTCCACGCTGATCTGCCGTGTGTTCTGCCAGGACACGCTGCCGAGCTGCCGCCCCGATCCGCCGCAATTCTTCTCTATCCAGCGATAACGCCTCTTCGACTTCCTCGGCGCTCGAGACCACGAGAATCTCGCGCCCCGGCTCGAAGAAATCCTCGAATCCAGCCCAGTAGTCACTTACCACGGGGGTGCCGCACGCGGCCGCTTCGAATAAACGCCCCGACGGGCAGTATCCCATCTCCGCCATGGCGGCACGGGTTATGCTGAGCGTCAAATCCGATGAACAATAGAATGCCGGGTGCTGGGGCGGTGGAACGTGCCGCACAAACCAGATGTTATCCGTCCAAGGAAACTCCAGGGGATATTGCGCTCCACCCAGGACAAAACGCTTGTCGGGACACCGCTTGGCAGGTTCGATAAAAAGGTCCTGCAGTTTGTTCTGGCGATCGCTGGCATAGGTTCCCAGGTACGACAGGTTTGCGCGATAACGCGCCTTTGGTTCCGTCGGTTGGTGCACGGCGGGATCAACGCTGCCGTAAAGGGGAGCCACTCGTCTCGCGCCTAATCTAGTTTGCAATTCCTCAAGCGCTGGTCCTCCGGTGTAACTCAGCACCAGGTCGAACGGCTCCAGGCCGTAGGTGGGCAGATATTCGACGTCCTCTCCGGCGCGAAGCCGGCCCAGAGTTATGGGCGTGTCGAGATCGTAAAAAATGCGCTGCCCAACTGGAGCTTCCAGGACAAGATCGGCGGCCGCTCGCCCGTCGGGGCAGTACGAAGTCACTACGGCGCAGTCGGCTTCCGCCAGTGCTCCACGTGCCCGGGCTCGGATCTCTTCCCAGGACGGGTACAGCACCAAATCATAGCTATCGCTGGCGTTCAGATCCCGATGCAATGCGTAGTAGGGAACATCGCGCTCGAAGAATTTTATTTCGTGCCCCTGGCGGGCAAGGGCACGGCATAGCCCGCGCCAAATCGTGGCGTGCCCGTTTCCCCAGGAAGAACTTACGGTCAGTCCGAATACGACCAGCTTCATTGCCGGTTATCTCACTTGCTTTTCGGGAGAACCTCGAAGCGGGCTCAGTCCTACTGGGAATGTACTCCGCGGCCAAAAATGGCTGAATTCGGAAAAAACCCTAATCAGAGCTGAAACTTCTTGTAGAGGGGCCACTGGTGGGGAGGTCTCAGAAAAGCTTCTGTCCCGGTCTGGGCAACAGCTTCAAGCCCGACTGTTTCCAGCATCGACGCACCGGCTTCCAACGTCAGATGATCAGGAACTCTCTTGAAGTTCTCGTCGACTTCGTGTTGTTGGGCATTGATGGTCTTAAAGAAAAGCGCCTTTCCGTGCATATGGACGTCGAGCAGAGTGTTGACCCAGTGTCCTCCTCCCACGTCCTTCCGCCTCACTTCAAACGTTCCACCCTTGACCAGCCTGCCTAAAACTCCCCAGCCGAAATCGACGTTGCGGATCAGCGTACCTTTCATGTCCGCGAGGCGCTGCTGACGGCGATCAATCAACATGGTCCCAGCCATCGAGTGAAATACCGCAGCCTCGCGGCTTGGTGGCGTGAAATTCGGGTTCGGCCGAAACTGCAGCCGGATATTGTCGCCTTCTTCTCCGTCGTATTGATAAAGAAAGCCATGCGGCAACATGTTCATCAGTTCCACCGCCTTGCGATCGTCTTCCTGATGCTCTTTCTGTTTCTTCTTCTGCTCCGATGGATTCTTCACGAATTCCTCAAGGTGATGCTTCTCCTGCTCTCTTTCTTCAGGCGTAAGCACGTGTCCACCCCGCTCGAGCATGCGGCAAATCTGTCCGGCACTGGTCTCCACGCATTCCTTTACTATGTCCTTCGACGGCTCGACATTGTGATCGCGGTACATCCAGTGGGAGTGATCGGCTTCCGAAGCGCGCAACTCATTCCAGACGACCGTGCGGACGAGTTGTTGAGGATCGGCTAAGGCTCCCGCTACCGCTCCCCCATTCGCGACCGAGACAGGCTTCCCCATACCCCCCAGTATCGACAGGGCGAGACAGCTTAACAGGCTCGAATACCGGATCATATGACGCCCCAATCGAGACTGGCAGCTGAGCGTGTTAGTGGATGCAAGGTACGCGAAGCTACCCACGCCGAGCAGCAGAACACAATACAGTTCATCAGGTACTTGGATGCCAATAGGTTTGTACGGGGTGCTCCCCACCCTTCGGTAGCAGCGGGGACTAGAACCAACCACCCTTCCGGGCTCCGGAATTGCTATTTTCCTCGTTTGCGCTCAACAAGGCGACGGGAAAGTTGCTGAATATTCGACCCGCTGGCAAGAGCCTGCGTCCCTCCAGCCGCTCAACCGTCAGCGATACGTCCGTCAGTACATCGCGGCAATCCGAAAACTCGAGCTCGCTGGGAATTTCCAAATAGGTTTGCTCCCAAACCTCGGTGCCGACCGGGAGATGCTTTTTCTCGCCGAGGAGGGTCGCGCAAAGCCGGGGTGCGACCGCCAGCGCCACCTGCCGTTCAAGCTGCCGCGCAAACGCGCATAAGTGATTGGCGGCAGGACCATGGGCGGTTAAGGGGATATAGCGCCCCTGCTGAAATAGTGTCACGTGCTCGCGGCGGAAACGGAGAGCCTTGGATATAAGAAACAGCTTGGCACGCCCATCCTCCAGCGAATTGAGTAAGGAATGGGCACGGCACCCCGGTTCGCACTCCGTGTCCTGTTCCCAGCTCACGATTTCCCCGAGCAGTTCCTGTCGCCGCCTGTAGTCCACCGGCCGCCGGTTGTCAGGGTCGACCAGAGAGAAATCCCACAGCTCATTTCCCTGATACACATCCGGCACCCCGGGGCAGGTTAACTTTAGCAAGGTTTCCGAGAGGCTGTTAAAGAGTCCGATGCGCGAAATGCGCGATTGAAATTGCTGGAAGTCATCGAGGAAACGATTCTTGCGTTTACGGGCGAGTACAGCTCGTATGAAGTTGTTCAGCGCGTTCTCATATTGTGTGTTAGGGTTTGCCCAACTGGAAAACTCTTTGGCTTCGCGGATGGCCTTGAACATATACTGCCGAATGCGGTCAACAAACTTTTCCCAGTTCGCCGCATCCAGGTCTCCGAGCGGCCAGGCTCCCACCAGGGTTTCGTACAGCAGATATTCGTCATTGCGATCTGGAGCGGGAGTGCCCTCGAGGTTTGTCTTCTTGCCGCGATTGCGGTCTCGCCAGCGGCGCAGGCTGGCTCTCCATTGGGCCGGTATCTCCGAAAGAACATTGATGCGCGCGCGCACATCCTCGGAGCGCTTGGAGTCGTGGGTGGAGCTCGCCAACACTGAGTGCGGCCAACCTCGCATGCGATCTTGATTTGCCCGATGAAACTCCTCCAGGCTCACCCCAAATTTCGTGGGGTCTGCGCCCACCTCGTTGAGCGAAACCAGGCGGTTGTAGCGATAAAACGAGGTATCCTCCAGGCCTTTCGCCATAACCGCACTGGTAACTTGCTGAAATTTCATGGTGAACCGCACAAACGCGTCCCGATACCACTTGGGCTCATCGCCGTCGCTGTCGATGAGCAAAACTCGGCGAATGAAATCGAAAACCGTCGGATCCGGCAGATTGCTGCGCTTCGCTCCCGCAGCAACTCCCTGTTCGATGTAGCGCCGATCTTCCGCTGAGACCTGGTCGTTGGCTACGTAGGTGCGGTACACGGGAAAGCTGGCAATGATTTCCGACAAAGCACTGCGCAGGTTATTAAGCGTGAAATCGCAGGTGTGGCGGTTCGCCAGTGCAATCCGGCTGAGCGCATTGGCCAGCACGTTCAACTCACTGGCCAAGGCAACTTTCAGGATGAGCCGCTTCGACTCGTAGACCATGTCGTGGAAGTTCTCGGTCGAGCCCGTAAACGAGCGGTAGATACGCTCCATGCGGGTAGCTGTCGTGGGGTCTATGAACAAGCCATTCACCAGATTTGCGAATTCGTATCCGGTGGTGCCGTAGATCGGCCAGTCTTCGCGAAGGCGTTCGTTGCCGATCAGAATTTTCTCCGCAACCACGTAAAACGGGCGGCTCGCGCCCGCGTCCGCGCTCGCGATTCCCCGCTGCAGGTCGCGAAAATATTGCGCCGGATCATAAAGGCCGTCGGGGTGATCGATGCGCAGTCCGTTCACCTTACCGTGTGCCACCAGTTCCAAGATGAATCGGTGGGTGGCGTTAAACACCCGCGGGTTCTCGGTGCGCACCGCTGCCAAGTCGTTAATATCGAAAAAGCGGCGGTAGTTGATGTCGTCCGCGGCGACTCGCCACTGGGCGAGACGGTAAACTTGCGCTTTGATCAGCTCATGGAGAGCATCAAAACTTCTGGGCTGGCCGGGCGTGCCGTTCAGAATCTCGACATTGTGTTCGAGAAAATTGCGTACTTCCGCCGAGCGAGCGCACAAAGCGGCCAGCCGCCGCTTCTGGATTTCCTTTTCCCGAGCACGCTCGGCGGTTTTCTCGGGAGTAATGTTTTCCCCGACCGGCAAGTGCCCGAAGGCGGTGGCGATACTTTGCAATTCGAGGATATCGTCGTTGGTTGCGCCTAATTTCGCCTCCAGTTGCGAGAAGTCGAATTGAAGAATTCGAGGATATTCGTGCGGGTTGATTGGAAACCGGTGCTGCTGGTAGTAGATGCTGAATTCACCGTGTTCCGCGTCAAACCCCAACCTAAGTTCGCCCTTCTCCAAGATATTGCCATATTGATCCCCCAGCACCGGCACCAGTACCTTGCCTTGAAGCTCGTCCTTGATGGGATCCCAATCGATGTCGAAGAACTCGGCATAAGCCGATGCTTGCCCGTTTTCGAGAACATCGAGCCACCACGTGTTATCTGATCCCATGACGCCCATGTGGTTGGGCACGATGTCGAGAACCTGACCGAGACCGTGCTGCTCTAACTGGCTGACAAACTGCTCATAATCTTCCGAGGTGCCGATCTCAGGATTCAAGGAGTTATGGTCAATGATGTCGTAACCGTGCATGCTTCCAGGTCGCGCCCGCAGGTACGGCGAGGCGTAGCAGTGGGTAATGCCCAGACGGGCGAGATAGGGAATCAGCTTGGTGGCGTCGCTAAAAGTGAAATCCCGATTGAATTGCAGGCGATACATAGCAAGCGGGATGTGAACAGGCGTGCTCATTCTGTCAGGAACCATGCGGCCGACCAGGGCGGCATTCCGTCACCCAGTTGATCGGCAGTGTCGGCAGGCGCCGAGTACAACAGCTTTCCCGGCATTTTCACGGAGTCGTGGTACGGCCGCACGCCGAGGTTGGCCAATAAAGTCAGCTGCGCCGTATCGGGCAGTATCCACTCGGCTACAAGCGTCCGTTCCGAGAGCATTCGCCAACCAGACCGGTTGCTCCCGATACCGCGCAGGCGCGGCGCAATCTGTTCTCTTCGAATTCGTAGTAGCTGGCGATAAAAATCATGCCAGACTTTATGCTCAATCTGGCCCAGCGAATTCCAGTCAAGCTGGCATCGCAAGAAAGTTTCCCGCGCGTTGGGATCGGGAATCTGCGCGCGCTCGACGGGGTCATGAAAGCGCGCGAACCGGGCAAACTCACTGCGCCGTCCGTTGGTCACCGCCGCGGCTAGCTCTTTGCGGAAATCACAGAAGAATTGAAAGGGCGTATCGGCGGCGAATTCGTCCCCCATAAAAAGCAAGGGGGGCGACGGAGCGAGCAATAAGATTGCCATAGCTGCCTTCACAGCGCAGGGATCCGCCAATTTCCAGATTCGTTCTCCGAAAGCCCGGTTGCCTATCTGGTCGTGATTCTGCAGGAAGGAAACAAAGCAACCAGGCGGCAGATCGCGGCTGGGCTCGCCTCGATGGATGCCATCACGAAAGCCAGAGGTCTCGCCCTGATAGTCGAAGCCTTCGGTCAAACAGCGCCCGGTGCGGCGCACAGGCTCATCGGCGTAGTCGGCGTAATAGCCATCGGACTCGCCAGTCAGAGTCACGTGCAGGGCATGATGAATGTCATCATTCCACTGCGCGTTGAACAGTTTACGCTCCGGGCGCAGGTAGTGTGCAGCATTATCGTCGTTCTCTAAGACGAGATGAATCGGGCGATCCTTAATCTCATGGCGAACCGTCTGCGCGATTTCGGTCAGGATGTCGGGTTCCGACGCGTCCGCTATTTGATCGACGGCATCGAGGCGCAGTCCGTCGAGATGGTACTCCGTCAACCAATAGAGCGCATTCTGAATGAAGAACTGGCGCACCACTTTGCTTCCCGGACCCCCGAAATTAATAGCCTCGCCCCAGGGCGTGTGATGATGATCCGTGAAAAAATCCGGAGCGTAGAGCCGCAGGTAATTTCCTTCGGGTCCGAAGTGGTTGTAGACAACATCAAGAAATACCATCAGGCCGCGATGGTGGGCAGCCTGAACGAGATGTTTTAAATCATGCGGGCGGCCGTACTGGCTATCGGGTGCAAAAGGAAGAACGCCGTCATATCCCCAGTTCCGCCCCCCGGGGAAATCAGAGACAGGCATCAACTCAATCGCCGTTATGCCAAGCTCGGCCAAGTATTCCACCCGGCTTTCAACTCCTCGAAAGGTGCCTTCCCGGGTGAAGGTGCCAACATGCAATTCGTAGATCACCGCTTCTTCCCACGGTCGTCCCCCCCATCTCGTATCGGACCAGTCGAAAGCCTCCGCATCGATGACCTCGCTGGGGCCATGAACATCGGCGGGCTGAAAGCGGGAGGCGGGATCGGGAACTTTTTTATCGCCGTCGATCTCATACTGGTAACGGGAGCCCGGTCCAGCCAGGTCGGTAGTCAATTCGAACCAACCTTCACCCGTCGCGGGCAGGGCGAGAGTGGATTCGCGGTCAGCGTGGAAAATGTGCAAGGCAACTTTTTCTGCTTTCGGTCCCCATAAGCGAAAACGTACGCCTTCACCGGGACGGTACTCGGCGCCAAAAACCATGTTGTGGCGGCGCTTCACGAACCATCTCTCCGATCGTTGACTCCGTGTTCTATGAACAATGCCAGCGAGCGCGCCTTGAGCGAGTACAAGGTTCCGCCTTCCTGAACAGATCGCTGCGCCAGGTCGTCCCAGGTTGTATCTACAATCGCGCGCCAGGTGGCTTCGGGTGCCAGTGTCGGCAATGTAAAGGACGCATCCTCGTGGTTAGCATTGATGATCAGGAGGAAGTTGTCGTCCGTAACCGGTTCACCGCGCGGCCCGGACTCGCCCAATCCTTCTCCGCTCAGGAACATGCCGAGACATTGCGCCGACGATTCCTTCCATTCTTCGTCCGTCATTTCCCGGCCTTCCGGACTTAGCCACAAGATGTCTTTCACGCCTGCGCCTTTGATGGGTCTTCCCTGAAAGAAACTGCGGCGCCGGAACACCGGATGTTCTTTGCGTAGCTTGATCATCCTCTGGACAAAGGCCAAGAGGTTCCGGTCCTGCCGGTCAATGTCCCAATTCAGCCAGCTGATCTCGTTGTCCTGACAGTACGCGTTATTGTTGCCGTTCTGCGTGTGCCCGATGGCGTCGCCCGCCAGCAGCATGGGCACGCCTTGGGAGAGGAGAAGAGTTGCCAGAAAATTTCGGGACTGCTGCAGGCGCAGCGTCTTCACCGACAGATCATCGGTTGGACCCTCTACTCCACAATTCCAGCTGCGATTGTGGTCGCTGCCGTCGCGGTTCTCTTCCCCGTTCGCCTCATTGTGTTTCTGGTTGTAGCTAACCAAATCGCGCAGTGTGAATCCGTCATGGGCAGTGACGAAATTGATACTGGCGTAAGGTCGCCGTCCGCTGCGTTCGTAAAGATCGCTGGAACCGGTAATGCGGTAGGCGAGCTCGCCAATCAGTCCGCCGTCGCCCTTCCAGTACGAGCGTAGCGCGTCTCGATAACGATCGTTCCACTCTGCCCATCCAACCGGAAACTTTCCCGCCTGGTAACCACCTTCGCCCAGGTCCCAAGGCTCGGCGATCAGCTTCACCTGCGAGAGCACCGGATCCTGATGGATGATGTCCAGAAACGCTCCCAGCCGATTCACCTCGTGTAACTCACGCGCCAGGGCTGCCGCCAAATCAAACCGGAAACCGTCGACGTGCATCTCCTGAATCCAGTAGCGCAGGCTATCCATGATCATCTGCAGGACGCGGGGATGCAGCATATTAAGGCTGTTTCCCGTCCCCGTATAATCCATGTAGTAGCGCGGGTTCTCGAGCACCAGGCGGTAGTACGCGGCGTTGTCGATGCCGCGGAACGAAAGAGTGGGGCCCAGCTGATTGCCCTCCGCGGTGTGGTTGTAGACGACATCGAGAATTACTTCCAGTCCCGCGGAATGCAAGGTCTTTACCATGGTCTTGAATTCCGACAATGGATTGGCGACGGCGTACCGATTCTCGGGAGCAAAAAATCCAATCGAGTTGTAACCCCAGTAGTTGCGTAACCCCTTTTGCCTAAGGTGTCGGTCGTCGACGAAGTAGTGCACCGGCATCAGCTCGACCGCCGTCACTTCGAGCCGCCTGAGGTAGTCAATCACGGGCGCGGTAGCCAGGCCCGCATAGGTTCCGCGAAGATTGGGTGGAACCTCGGGGTGGCGCATGGTGAATCCCCGGACGTGAACTTCGTAGATGATGCTCTCGTGCCACGGCGTGCGCGGCGGCTTGTCCTCTCCCCAGGTGAAAGCGGCATCGACCACACGGGCTTTCGGCATGCCCAGTGCACTGTCACGGCGATCGTAGGAGAGGTCTTCTCCCCGGTGCCCGACGCGATATCCGAATTGCGCATCGCTCCAGTTCAGGCTTCCCGCAATCTGCTTGGCGTATGGGTCGAGCAGCAACTTGTGGCGGTTGAACCTCATGCCATGGTGGGGTTCGTAGGGACCGTGAACCCGATAACCATACAAGAGCCCGGGGCGCGCTTCCGGCAAATACCCATGCCAGACCTGATCAGTTTGCTCGGGCAGATAAATGCGATGTAGCTCGCGTCGGCCCTTGGCGTCAAATAAACAAAGTTCCACCTTCTCGGCATGCTCGGAAAAGAGCGAGAAATTGACGCCCTCTCCATCCCAGGTGGCGCCCAATGGGTAGGGTTTTCCGGGCCATACAACGGGTTTCGCGCTACTCAGCACTCGAGGATCTCGGACTCGTGGCTTCTCTCGGTTACGTTGTGACTCTGAGTTTGAATCTTTTGAATCTAACGATAGGCGCTGGCGCAATCAACCATATCCAGCCAGATGGAACCGATAAGATGATTGTAAGCTGGATTCCCAAGCCTACCGCGCCTAAATTGTCCGGAAAAGTTCTCTCCAGTACATCCCGTATTGATCCGGTGGAAGGCAGGTAGCTCAGAGCTGGTTGCTCTGCGCGGAACTCTGAACGACTCGTAAAACGCGTGGCACTAGCTTCCCACCAGGCGATTTGCCCAAGGTTCGAAGGCAATTTGCGATTTGCCGCAGCTTCGTTTCTGTCGAGCTCTGAGTAGAAGCTGGACATCAGGGATGGACTTGGGAAAGTTACAGTGTCCGCTCGATTGTCCATCCCTCCGCTCTCGCGCTACAAAGAAAATTGCGGATGGCACCATCGGACATGGAGCCATGGGAGTTGGGACATGAAAGCCTTTCCCGCTGTCGTTCCAGCCAGAATGGGTTTCCTGCTGGCCTTGTGCTTTATCTTTTTAACGACTTTCCTCTTCCCCCGTTCGGTCGACGCGCAGGATAACACCTCTGATGTTCACATTTCGCCCCGGGTCCCGCCAGCCGCCGCTGAGCCGAACGTCAAGGGTCCCGAAACTTCTCTCGATACCCACACTCCCCCCATTAAAAGGAACGTTGACCTGGTTTTGGTACCAGTCACCATTACCGATCAAATGGATCGGCTCATCACCGGGCTGGGGAAGGATAACTTCCAGGTTTTTGACGGCAAGCAACAGCAAGACATTCAACACTTCTCCAATGAAGACGCTCCCGTGTCGGTGGGAATTATCTTCGACATGAGCGGTAGCATGGCCTCCAAGATCGAGCGCGCCCGCGAAGCGGTTGTCGAGTTCTGCAAAACAGCGAACCCACAGGACGAGTTCTTCATGGTTACCTTTTCCGACGAGCCGCACCTGACTGCCGAATTCACCTCCAATCCCGATGACATTCAGAACAAGCTTCTCTACACCATACCGAAAGGGCGCACGGCTTTGCTGGACGCGCTTTATTTGGGTATGCACGAGATGAAGAACGCCAAGAACCAGCGCAAGGCCTTGTTAATCATCTCCGATGGCGGCGATAACCACAGCCGCTACAATGAGGACGAGATCAAATCGCAGATCAAAGAAGGCGACGTCATCGTCTACGGCATTGGTGTATATGACACGTCTTTCGCCACCGAGGAAGAACGACTGGGGCCGGAGTTGCTGAACGAAATCTCCGAAGTTACCGGGGGCCGCACATTCACCATCGACAATCCAAATGACCTTCCTGATGTCGCGAGCAAAATCGGCATGCAGTTGCGCAATCAGTATGTGCTTGGTTACAAGCCAACCAAGACAAGCCATGATGGCAAGTGGCACAAGATTAAGGTGAAGCTGCGCATCCCGAGAGGTCTGCCGCCCCTACAGGTCTATGCCAGAACCGGCTACTACGCCCCCTCGCAATAAAGCGCTCCCTCGACTACCTTGGTTAGATCTTCCTGGGAGTGCAACCGGTGCTCGCACCCGGCCATCCTAGACGGGCCTCTCGAAATTCGATCCTGAGTGTACTTTGGCATCTTCCATGCCAATCCGAGTTGTAGTCTGGGTGGCATTGGCTTTGGCGATAGCTTTTCTATGCCTATCGCTTGGTCTTTCGCTTGCCCGGGCTCGACTTGCGGATTTTGCACGCGAGCGTTGCACTCGAGTTGTCCAAGAGCGCTTCCAAGCCAATGTCAGGTTCGGTCGATTCACCATCGCGCGACTCTATCCGCGAGTCGTTATCAGGGGTGTGGATGTCGAACTGGAGAAGAGAGATTCTTCGAACTACCCTCCATTGATCGTTGTCCAGAGTTTTTCGCTTAGCGCCGAGTTGGCTCAATTTCTGCGCAAGCCGACTCACATTCACAGCCTGGAGCTCACGGGCATGCGCATCTCGGTTCCGCCTCGGCGGAAGGAGAAGGACCAGTCCAATAGAACGCGCCCGGTTCCACAACGCTATCCAGTCATCGTCGACAATCTAGAGTGTCAGGACTCGGAACTCAACATTCTTCCGAAAAATTCCGGCAAGCGCCCGCTCGAGTTCTCGATTCATCGGCTCAGCATGCAGAATCTCGGCCTCGGCCGCTCCGCACCTTATCACGCGCGCCTGACCAATGCCGTGCCGACGGGCGAGATTGAGGTTACCGGCAGTTTCGGCCCTTGGCAGGCGGCAGAACCCAGCCTCACACCGCTATCCGGGAAGTACGTGTTCACTCACGCCGACTTGTACCCATTCGCTGGAATCGGAGGAACACTCAATTCGGCTGGGCGATTTGAAGGGTTGCTCGAAAGAATTGTCGCCGATGGCTGGACATCGACTCCCGACTTCTCGCTCGATGTCATAGGACGTCCGGTCGAGCTCGAGACCGAGTTTCACGCGGTCATTGACGGAACCACGGGCGATACCGCCCTCGATCCAGTTCGGGCAAAGTTGTTGGATTCGGTGATTCTAGCCCGGGGAGGCGTCTTCGCAATGCCAGACCGCAAAGGCAGGGCAGTTCTGCTGGACGTAACTGTCAATCCCGGTCGCTTCGAAGATATTCTCCGCCTCGGAGTCAAAGCCGAGCCCCCTCCTCTGTTGGGAGGATTGCGCTTGCATACCGAGTTGGCTGTTTTGCCCGGACCGGGTAAGGTACTCGAGCGGCTCGAACTGAATGGACGCTTTTTCGCCAGTCGTGCCCAGCCGACCAATCCTGAGACCAAGGAGAAACTCGAGAGTTTGAGCCGCCGGGCGGAAGGCAAGCCGGGAAGTAAGAATGCAGGAACTGACGTGTTCGATTTGCGCGGGCGATTTGTAGTTAGTCATTCTTCAGCTCGCTTCCCCTCCCTCAGATTCACGATTCCAGGGGCGAGACTCGATCTGGACGGTACTTATGGACTGCAGTCGGAACGCCTGGATTTTGCCGGCGATCTTCATCTCGATGCCAAACTGTCCGAGACTTTTACCGGATTTAAGTCCCTGCTCCTGAAGCCGGTCGACCCATTTTTTCGCAAGGGGGGAGAGACGGTTTTGCCAATTCGCATCACCGGCCGGCGTTCCGACCCAAAATTCCAGTTGGAACTCCACCGTGGCAAGGGACAGAAGGCCGACGAGCACCATCGAGGCCGTCTGCCTTGAAAATGCGCCCGTAAGCGAGGCCCTACCGCAATCACTGTATTGCGAGCGGCGCGAACCGGTGTTCAAGTTTACACAGCGAAGCTTCGGGAGTTCTTGACGAGGAGATCATCCAATGAAAGGAGGTTCCCATGAAGCGGTTGGCCTCGCTTACTGTGACGACGGTTGTTCTCTGCCTATCCAGCATGACATTTGCACAGGCGGCTCAATCCGGCACCATGGCCACGAACAAGACCACCCCGCAAAATCGCGCCCTGAGCGATCAGGCCCTCGAGCGCATCACGCGGGAAGTGCGTCACCAGCTCGTAATGGTACCCTTCTACAGCGTATTCGACAATTTCGCATACCAGGTGTCTCCCGATGGCACTGTGACGCTGATGGGCCAGGTTGTAAATCCGACCTTGAAAGGGGATGCGGAGAGAGCCGTCAAGACGATCGAGGGTGTCGAGCGGGTGGTCAACAACATAGAGGTGCTACCCACCTCGCCCAACGACGACCGTATCCGCAGAGATGTATACCGGGCCATCTACGGTAACGCTGTACTTGCCCCCTATTCTCTTCGCGCCGTCCCTCCAATCCACATCATTGTGAAGAACGGGAATGTAACTCTAACCGGCGTAGTGGCAAGGCAGATGGACAAGCAAATTGCCGAGATGCAGGCCAGAAGCGTTTCCGGGGTCTTCTCGGTCCAGAACAACTTGCAGGTTGAGAATACGAAAGGCTAGTTCAACTGGCGGGCAGAGCAGAATCCTTATGGACGTAACCCGCCCGCATTCTCCCCATTCAAGCCGTCTAAGAGCAGGAAGGTTGTAAGGGCGTGATTTTCAGCCCTCTGAACTCATCGAACTGAAGGGTCATCGTGGAACAACACGCACCGCAGAGCCAGTAGTGCCAGACTTGTCTCAGCGGTCTCATTTTGGGATCAGGAACCCGGGATTTCCCCCGAGTCGTGTTGCTGCCTAGCGCCCTAACCTCGAATTGGAAGAGTCGTCCATCCCGCAAATAACGAAGCGGAATCCCGCATTTCGGGTTAGCACAGTTTGATACCACGGTATCTCTCCCGGTTAATATCGCCCTTTGTACGTATTTATCCCATGAAAACTGAGCTGGATGAATACAGGGATGACTGTACTGTACTTTGGGGGAGTTTGTGGCTCGGTAATCGCGACCATAGGTCCGGCCGTTTGATCCTCCTACAGAAGACCTTGTCCATACTCGGATGGTCGGACAGAGTGGCCCCTTTTCAGTATGCGTCACACAGGATCGTGAATGACTTGAAAGCGAGCCGTTCCTTAGATGCTGAATCTACAGTGATTCCCCGACTAGCATACGGTTTTCCCTATATTGCCGGGTGGCCCGGGAAACTCGTATAACATAATCACTGCGCATAAACCGACGCGAAGCGAGGCAGGCGCTGAATAACTCCAATGATTCAGCGTCTGCCATTCTTTTTGGGCCGATATTCTCCCCGAGTCCCCTCGCCCTTGAGTTGAGCCATAGCAGATACCCGTACAAATTCCTCCAAAGTCTCCTGCTCTGGCCTGATCCGAGAAAATCGCTGCCAAGCGCTACAATAGACAGCACGTTTGGCTGGGGGAAGTCCATGTCTACTCGCACCCTGCGTCAGGAAACTCGTCTGTCCGAGTTGCCCGCGGTCCCGCTCACGATCGAGGGTTACAGTGTTCTTCACCAGGTGATGAAGGTGCGTTGGTCTCTCTGGCGGGCGCTCTCCGAAGCAGCGCGCCACGAAACCGTGACAGAGGCGCTGTCCGTACTTCAGACCATGGAGCAGAATCCCAACGGGCAATCGGCTCTTTTTTCGCTCCTGGGCCACAAAGGTGACATTCTGTTGGTTCATTTTCGCCAGTCATTTGACGCCCTGAAACAGACAGAACTCGATCTCTGCCGGCTGCGCCTGAGCGAGTTCCTGGAGCCGACTTCGTCCTATTTGTCGGTTATCGAGCTCGGTCTCTATGAGTCTAGCCAGAAGACGTACAGAAGCCTGGTGGAGCGGGGCATTGAGCCTCACTCGAGGGAATGGAACCAGGAAATCAACTCCACCCTGTCTCGCCAGAAAGATGCCATGCACCCCCGGCTCTTTCCCCCGATGCCGCCTAATCGATACATCTGTTTCTACCCCATGGACCGCCGGCGGGGCGAAGACAAGAATTGGTACACCTTGCCCATGGAAGAACGCCAGCGGCAGATGAGCGAACACGGTCTGGTGGGCCGCCGCTATGCCGGCGAAGTGAAGCAGATCATCTCGGGCTCGATCGGATTTGACGATTGGGAATGGGGTGTGACCCTATTCGCCGATGATCCGCTCGTCTTCAAAAAGCTCATTTATGAGATGCGCTTCGACGAGGTCAGCGCGGTGTACGCGCTGTTCGGCCGCTTCCACGTGGGTGTGCGCTGTCCCGCGGCGCAGCTAGGCAAGTTGCTGAACGGCGAATTGCCGAAAAAGTAACACCTTCGGTGAGCCACAACTCATCAATTCCAGGGCCTAATTTTGGGGGAGCACAAAAATGTCAATCTTTGGACTTATTGAATATGACGAGGCCAGTCCGGAAGTGCGCGCTGTTTATGACGACATCATGGCAACCCGCAAAACGGACTGGATCAACAATTTCTGGAAAGCTATTGCTCACGACCCCGACCTTCTGAAACGCACCTGGCAAGACATCAAGCAGATCATGGCTCCGGGAGCACTGGATCCACTGACCAAGGAAATGATCTACGTTGCCGTGAGCGTAAGCAATCAGTGCAACTATTGCATTGCCTCACACACGGCAGGAGCGCGCAAAGCCGGAATGACCGATGCCATGTTCAAAGAATTGATGTCTGTCGTTGGCATGGCCAATGAAACCAACCGTCTCGTTGCTGGCTACCAAGTCGAAATTGACGAGAAGTTTAAGACTCCGTCGTCGGCTTCCATGCCGACGTCGGTTGTTGGTCGCTAGCCCTTGGAGAAACGAATTATCGCTTCCCGCCTTTCTTAACAGGGTGCTTACCGCCCGTGAATCGGAACTCATGGCGGGTCATGTCGACCTTGCGGCCGCGGAATGCCACACCTTCTGCTTCAAGCCGGAGCCGCTGCTCGATGGCGGAGTCTCCTCGCAGCTTGATCTCTCCGCCTGCACCGAGCACCCGATGCCAGGGCAGATCGAGCGAACCGCGCAGGGCGCGCACAACCTGTCGCGCCGCGCCAGGAAATCCCGCCGCCCGCGCGATGGCTCCATAGGTGGAAACCCTGCCCCTCGGGATTTTCCGAATAGTTGCTAGAATTCTGGGTCGCAAACCGTCACCAGTCGATCCAGCCAGACCTGTTTATGCACAGTGAACCAATCGCAATGCCAACCATAGCACGATACTTTGTTGCAAGGGCACCGGTGTCTGCCTGAGGCGGCAACAGAAATGCCACTCCGTTACGGACAAGGGTAAGGGTCAGTCCGATTTTGCCGACTTTCGCCGACACCT
>JBPYDQ010000288.1:0-3565 GCA_051986135.1 Terriglobales bacterium
AGTATGGTGTAGATCGTACCGCCATGGCCCGCGAACCCAAGGCTGCGCATTATCCAACCGCCTACCAGTGCTCCGGCTATCCCGATGAGAATATCGGTTAACGCCCCATGTCCTGATCCGCGCATAATTTTTCCGGTAGCCCAGCCAGCAATCCAACCAACAATGATCCACCATAGGAAACGCATACTGACCCCCTCCCTTAACTGTGAGGCTCATGTTTCACTTTATAGAGTGCCTGCAACCCCTGCTGGAATTGAACTGTCAGAGCTGACAGATTTTTGCTGATCAAACTTTTTTCTTTTGTTCGGGCCCGTGTAGGGCTCTCTCAGAAGACGGGCTTGGTGGAGCCTCGATCAGGCCTGGCGGACAATGACTCGACTCTAAAAGCACACAATTGCTTCCTGGCCGTGTCTCAAATAAATCGCACCCTCCCGACCGATCACTCACTATTCAAACTTGGGCCACTCAAACGCTTAGGGGAAGCTTCCAGGGAACGACCTGTATGAAATGACAGTTGTCCCATCCTATCCAGCTCGCGTAGCCTGCGCCTCGACTCGCTAGGAGCGTCACCATTGGGAGGGATCGTAAGGCCATGACCTGCCGCATCTTGCTAGCACATAAGCATGAGGTGGTGCGTATCGGAATACGTGCACTACTGGGAGCACTCAAGGATGTGACTGTATGTGGCGAAGCAGCTGATGGACTGGAGGCTATTGAACGCGCGCATCAGTTGCGGCCCGACATCGTTATCGCCGACCTCGGTATGCCAAGAGCCAACGGAATCATCGTGAGTCGGCGAATTCTGGAATCTTTCCCCAGCCAGAAATTGTTGATCCTCGGTCTGGTCGAGTCGAAGTTGGTCGTCCGGGATCTCCTGGAGGCGGGAGTTTGCGGATTGATCTCTAAGACCGACCCAGCAGTGGCTGTGGTAAATGCCGTTCAAGCATTGCGACGAAACCGCACTTATTTTACCCGTTTCGTCGATGCACTAATGCTGGAGGAATACCTGTGTCCGGCGGGGTCTGACGGTGCGAGGCCGGGCAACGGCTCTCTCTCACTGCGGCAACAAGAAGTGTTGCAGCTCTTGGCCGAGGGGCAAGCCACGAAAGAGGTTGCCACCACCCTGGGTATAAGCACCAAGACTGCCGAGACTCATCGCAACACGCTCATGCGGAAGCTTCGGCTCCATAACAGCGCGCAACTTACACTTTATGCAGTCTCGCATTATGTTTTAGACGTGCCCATTTTTCACCTTCTGCGGGAGACCGAACCGGTCCGGGAAACGGTGCCATGTGCGCTTATCAGTGAGAACGCCCGAGTTGCCGGAATCTCCGCGTAGTTCAGGACAATACCAACGAGTGTCTCCAGCTCCGATTATTTCTGGCAAATCTGGCAGTTGCCAGCGCCTCTAACCCGATGCATAACATATGTCCAGTGCGGGAAAGGGGCGAGCATATGAGTAGGGTTTTGCAAGGGGGTATGCTGCTGCTGGTTTTCGTTTTTGGGATTGGTTGCGCCACCAAGGGTTATGTTCGGAACCAGGTCGAGCCCATCATCACCAAGGTAAACGATCTGGACCAACGCACAGCTGAAAATACCAGGCAAATCAAGGCAACGGACGCGAGTGTTCAACAAGGTCTTCGAACCTTAAACACCAGCACCGAACAAGCCGATCAAAGGGCTACTGATGCCGGCAGGAAGGCACAGCTAGCTCAGCAGTCCGCCTCTGCAGCCAACACAAGCGTCAATTCGCTGGGAGAAACCGTCGCGAAGCTCGATACCTACCACGTGGTCCGGCAAGTCGCTGTGCAATTCGGATTCGGTGACTCTCGTCTTAACCCACGAGCCAAACAAGCACTCGACGAGTTCAGTGGGAAACTGTCCTCAGCCAAGAGTTACATTGTAGTAATTGAAGGCCGTACCGACGCCACTGGCAGCGAAAACTACAACAACGCCCTCAGCGATCGCCGGGCCGCTCAAGTTGTCCGGTATTTGGTCTCTAAACACGACGTACCGGCTTTTAAGGTACATGCCATAGGTCTGGGAAAAGAACGACCCGTGGCGCCAAATACCACCGCCAGCGGACGAAGGGAGAATCGTCGCGCCGACATCAAGCTAATGAGCAATCGCGGCGAAGTACAGCCGCAGGGCAGCACGTCCCCTCAGCCAGGGTCGGACGATGACAATGAGGTTGCGAAAGCTCTTCCGAATAAGCGGTGAGGGACACAGAGGCAGGAAAACACCGCACCCCTCGGCAAACCTGGGCACAATTGGATCGGAAAGGCCTCGGTTTCGTACGCCGTTTTGAACTGGTTAGGCTCAACCAGCGGCGCGGTCTAGGACGCCGGCACCGGCACTTGGTTCGAATAGTGCCCGGTAAATAATTCCCCCGAGAAGTCCTCCGATTAAGGGCGCCACCCAAAACAGCCACAACTGGGCCAACGCCCAGTGTCCCACAAAGACTGCCGGCCCGGTGCTGCGCGCCGGGTTCACCGATGTATTGGTAACGGGAATGCTGATTAAGTGAATGAGGGTGAGCCCCAGACCGATGGCAACCGGAGCTAGTGCGTGCGGGGCACGCTTATCCGTAGCACCCATGATGATAATCAAGAAGAAAGCTGTTAAGACGATTTCCGCCACCAGACAGGCAGGCAGGGTGTATCCACCGGGCGAATGAGCGCCATAACCGTTCGAGGCGAAGCCTTTGGCCAGATCGAAACCCGAACTCCCACTGGCGATGATATACAGCACTCCCGCTCCTGCACATGCTCCGACGACTTGTGCGATCACATAGGGAAGAAAGTCTGAGGCGGGAAAACGACCGCCAGCAACCAGCCCCGCGGAGACCGCCGGATTCAAGTGACAGCCGGAGATGTGCCCCAGAGCATAGGCCATGGTTAGAAGGGTTAAACCGAATGCAAAAGCAATTCCCATGAAACCGATGCCTAATCCAGGAAACGCCGCCGCCAGCACGGCGCTGCCACATCCGCCAAACACCAACCAAAAGGTTCCCACGAATTCCGCCATCATGCGTTTCGTTAGTGTCATAAAAGTCTTCCTTTACGCACATACTCGCAATTGGCCCAGCGCACCTATTGCTCGAGGATCTTTCACTGCCGACTCGGTGGCTGACGAGCGCAGCGGCAGAGCACGCAACCCAGAGTTGGAACTATAAACCTGCGACGACTCCAGTTCAATCGGCTAAGCACTTCGGGGCGGGCCGAGTCTCTAGTGCCCTGGGGAGGGGAGCCCCTCCAGGAAGGGACACGAGGGGAGAGTCGATCATTGAGAGCAGCTTTATCAGAAAGAACGGTGGTCGATCGGCTTCGACGGCCGCAGGTTTACTTTCCTCACACTCTTCTGAATTTGAACTTCCGTGTGGCGGTGCGGCCGTTGAAATCGGCTTGCACCAGGATGGCGGAATCGGCAAGCGCGGATTCGTCGAGCTCAAAGCTCATCTCGGCGGTTCCGCTGTTGTCACAGACAGCCTGGCAATAGATAGGTTCGCGCTCGGCTCGCTCCACTCGGGAAATAAGCCTAGCGGCGGGCGCGGGCGCGCGACCAT
>JBPYDQ010000289.1:0-4352 GCA_051986135.1 Terriglobales bacterium
GAAGTAATCCTGATCTCCGGTCTGCCAGGATTCGCAAGGTGCGACCACCGGGTCCAAAGCCTCACTTTTTGATCGGCAACTTTCCGCTAGGCAGCCGTGATCCGCTGGCGGTCTTAACCTTGTGGGCTCGCCAGTTCGGGGACATCTTTTACTACCGAGCCGGTTGGATCGACGTCTTTTTCCTGAACCATCCTGACTACATCGAATCCGTCTTGATGACTAATCATAGGAACTTCATCAAAGATCGGGTCATGCGAAACAGCCGTTGGTTCTTCGGCGATGGCCTGTTGACCAGTGAGGGAGCGCAGTGGATGCGCCAGCGACGACTCAGCCAGCCGGCATTTCACCGGGAACGGATCGCCACGTACGCCCGCACCATGACGGACTATGCGGAAGAAATGGTAGGGTTCTGGAAGGAGTGCGAAACTCGCGACATCCACCAGGAGATGATGCGGCTGACCGTCAAGATTGTGGTCAAGGTGCTGTTCAACGTGGCAGTCACCGAAGAATGCGAAAAAGTGAGCACCGCGCTCAACGTGTTGATGCAGCAAGGTACCGGCGGGAAGATGGTACTCCCCGCCTTTATCCGTTACTTGCCTGTACCTGCCGTGCTGCGGGTACGCCGCGCAGTTCGTCAGTTGGATGAGATTGTGTACGGCATCATCAATCGCCGCAAAAGTGAACCTGACACAGGTGACCTGCTTTCTGTGCTCCTGCAAACAGAGGATGAGGACGGGAGCCGCATGTCGGATCGGCAGTTGCGGGACGAGGTCATGACTTTTCTTCTAGCTGGGCATGAGACGACTGCCCTGTCCTTGTCGTGGATATGGTACCTGTTGAGCCAGCACCCCCAGGTTGAGGAGAAGCTCCACCGGGAGTTGGGGCAGGTCCTGAACGGGCGTGCGCCCCAGGTACAGGATTTGGCTCGACTCCCCTACAGCGAAAAGGTTGTGAAGGAGGCCATGCGCCTTTACCCGCCAGCCTGGGGTCTCGGTCGAACTGCGATCAATGATTGCGAGATCGGTGGGTACCACGTGCCGGCAGGGGCGAACGTGGTGATGAGCCAATGGATCATGCATCGCGATCCGCGTTTCTATTCCAATCCCGAAGACTTCGATCCGGACCGGTGGTCTGGCGAGAGTTCGCAACATCTTCCAAAGTTCGCCTACTTTCCTTTCGGTGGTGGCCCCCGGTTGTGTATTGGCGCATCGTTCGCCTTGATGGAGGCTACTCTGCTGCTTGCGACGATTGCGCAAAGGTTTCAACTGCGATTGAGAGCAGGCTATGCCGTAGTTCCTACCCCCAGCATTACCCTTCGGCCGAAGAATGGAATCAGAATGGTGGTATGCAGGAGGTAAGAGACTCCTCTAGTGGCCAAGGCCAACCGTCGTGGAGGCGATAAAAGAACATTAGCCGAGAACCCAGGGTTTCCTGGCACAACCCGACCGTAAGGGATAACCGCAATGAAACCTTCGATGCCTCAGGGCAAAAGTTCGTGGTGAGAATAATCTTCCAAAAAACCCAACCCGCCAGTTTAACTGCCAGCCGTTGAGACAGAACCATTGCAACGCCACCTTGAGTATTCGAGAAACAACCGTTGATCAAATGCCACGGTGAGAGCCGGTCGAACAGCAGACTCTTTGCGGCGGGAACACGCGCGGTCTGAGAACGCCGTCTGAGGGTTTCCGGCTGCGCGGCGATTTGCCTTGACAGACGCCGTTTTCGGCATACACTTACGGGTACTCAGCCGTACCTGCCATTGCTCCCCCCGCGGTGGTGCGACTGATTCGGCCTCTCAGTTCCTACTTCCCCACACAAGACGAAGCAATTCACCAATCACAATTGCAACTATTTGCAGTTTCTGAAAAGGAGACGAAATGCGAATTACAAAGCTTCTGTTGGTTTGCATGTGCTGCCTCATAGCTGCCCCTCCACTCTGGAGCCAAGAGGCGAATAGCGCGGCGAAGGCTGGCAGGTTGGGATATCTCGATCCGCATACTGGGGTGTTCCGTCCTATTCTTGCTGCGGCCGAACAAGATGCAGAGTTACCTGCGGCGACGACATTTACGATGTAGAAGCTCGCAGGGCGACCCGGTCGTAACTGATTGTGGAAAGACGCTCGCCCGCCTACGAGATCATTCAAGATCACTCAAGCTTTTTCTTGACTGTGGGGGATTCCGAGGAGCATACTTCGCTTCTCTCCTCTGGCTTCCTGCGCGCTCACACGCTTCTAGAGTTGTAATTTAACGACCGACCGTCAGCCTGCTCTTGCGCCGCTAAGAGCGGAGAAATTCTCGGAAACCAGTATCAATCGGCTTCACCGGTGAAGCGCGCGTCGAACTTGCCACACTTCAAGGAGGGAACTTTGAAATTGAGGACAAGCCGCACACTCTCCCGAGTCGCCTTTGCTGCGGTCTACGCTGCGGTTTTGATGGCCCACGTGCTTACCGTTTTCGGACAAGAAGACATCCCGGGGCGAAAACTTTATTTTGGGGTGAAGCCGCTGGTGGGTGCTGACATGGCGAAAATTCTCCAAGACTCTATCGCAGGAGCCGGCCTGAAGATCTGGAGCTACTCGATCAAGTCAACCAGAACCGGGCCGGACAACGGGAAGACCTTTAGGGGGGTGATGGTGGGACACAGTCCGTTAAGCACGAGCGGAACGACAACCACTACTGTCTATGTGGTTCCGCTGGTGCTTCATATTGCAGGCGACACTTTTTCTCCTACGGTGGCTGACAACAGCTGCTTGGGCGGCAGAGTACCACTCACAGTTCTCAAGCGGTCGCCAATGGTAATGAGCCATGCTTTCACGCTGAACGGAGTAAATGTGGGGACTACCGAGTACCCCGATGCCTTCCAGCGCGCCAATTTCTGGAAGAAAGTGTCTGCCAATGGCGGAACCTACCACAATAAACTTAGTTATCTATCGCTTCCGGCCATCAGCATTACTCCCGGAAGCGGTCACTCGGTTCTCTATAGAACCGGCGGAACATCCTGCATACCACGGTATGGGGGTGTCGAATTCCACTGGTTCGACAACCTCATCACCAAGACGATTATCCCGTCCCTGAAGTCCAAGGGGGTAGGCCCCACTAATCTCCCGGTGTTTATGCTCTACAACGCGACGATATACAACACCAATCCGACCAGTTGCTGCATTGGCGGCTACCATGGGGCGTTCGGCAGCCCGGCGCAGACGTACTCTCCTTTTCAGTTTGACACGGTCGGGTTCCTCGGAGTCGGTGCTGAAGATACGGACATCATGGCCCATGAGGTCAACGAATGGCAGGACGACCCTCTGGGTACCAACCCAACCCCACCGTGGGGAAAAGTGGGGCAGGTGTCGGGTTGTCAGAATAATCTAGAAGTCGGCGATCCGTTAACTGGCAGAAATGTTCACAATGTGACGATGAACGGTTTTACGTATCACTTGCAGGAGCTGGCATTCTTCTCATGGTTCTTCGGACCACCCTCGATAGCGGCTGGAGGGAAGTTTTCCGACAACGGCACCTTTAGCTCAGCACAGGGCGCCTGCAACCCACACTGACTCCTATAAAGCTTGTCGAGGAACAAAGAAGCCGGGTGTCTAATAGCGGAGGAGGCGCAAAGCGAGAGGCCAAACAAAGTACAACTCATTACTTTGGGGTACAGCTCCCACGGTTCCGCGATTGCCGATTATGACCCTCGAGGGCGCAGAAGCCGATCGGCGGAAAAGTCAGCGTAGTAGGCTTCGCCGCGCATTGCATCTGCCGAGAGCGGCTCGGGTCAAAGCGAGCACCGCAGGGATTCAAGAGCTGTTTTCAGTTTTGGATGTGTTATTGCCTGGACTCGACCTGCGAACGGAGGTGCTAAGCTTCCACTCGTCGGCCATCGGTGTTTTACCATTGGAATTTGAGATCGGATTGCAAAAATGACAACCAACGCTCTCGAATATCGAGGCCTCAGGCGGCAACACATGTTGCCGTCGAGCCAAAACTCGCTTTCAATAACATGCGTGGACAGCCGATCACGGGAACAACCAGTTGTCAAAGATTTTCTCGTGTGCCTGATGTCGCGCGGATACGACCGGGATTTTCTTCGGCGACTTGAGCGGTTCTGGTGCAGTCGGACTCAGCGGTGTTAGTTTGGGGTTGTAGAACTAATTGCTTCTGCGTCGGGCAGAATTGTGAGACGAGGGGATGAATCTAGACTTTGGAGGGTTCGGAACGGACGGCTGCATCGCAGCTGTCAAAAGTGACAGAGACAGGATCGCCCATCGGAACGATACAATGCCGCCCATGAACAAACTATCCGGCGTAATCACACAGCTACGGCGCGGACGGAAACAACTCGATTCCGAGATCGCCCAA
>JBPYDQ010000290.1:0-3767 GCA_051986135.1 Terriglobales bacterium
CGCGTTGTACGCCAGGGTTTCCACCAGAGACAAAGGCCAGGATTACACCAATCAACTGAACCAGCTGCGCGAGTTTGCCGCCCGCCAGGGCTGGACGATCGTAGTCGAATTCTGCGACACGGTTACCGGCGGTACAGCCGAGCGGGCAGAGTTTCAGAAGATGTTTCAGGCCGCATCGCAGCGCGAATTTGACGTATTGCTGTTCTGGAGCCTGGACAGGCTTTCCCGGGGAGGCGCGTTCGAAACCCTGCAGCACTTGCAACGGCTGACGTCCTACGGCGTGGCCTGGCGCTCGTTCACCGAGCAGTATCTCGATTCAACCGGCATCTTCCGCGAGGCTATGATCAGTATCCTGGCCGTGGTCGCCAAGCAGGAAAAGTTCGCATCCGGGAGCGGGTGCTGGCGGGCCTCGCCACCGCACGCCACAAAGGCACGCGTTTAGGCCGGCCGCGGGTGTTCGTATCGCCGAGCCGCATTGAATCCCTGCGCCAAGCAGGGAAATCCTGGCGCGAGATAGCCCGGGAGCTGAATACCTCAACAGCGAGCGCTCGGCGTGCTTATCAGCTCGAGGCGGTGCGTGGCTAACGAGCAAATCCAGGCTAAGGCGCAAGCAGAAGCTAAGCGATTGGCGCGGATCATATTTCCGCGTGCTGGAAGACGGCTCGCCATCCCCTTCACCGAGCACGAGTTCGCCGAATATCTCGCCACCATGTCTCGAGCGGGCGCTCTATTGGCGCCCGACGGCGAGACGCACCGTGAAGTTTCCCGCCGCGGAGGAATTGCTCGAGCGAAAAAACTGAGCCCGGAGAAACGGCAGGCGATCGCCAGCTATGGCGGAAAGGTTTCTGCCGCCAAGAAGAAATGCAACAAAGTAGCTGCCGGCCGTGCTTCCCTCTAAACCTCAATCCCGAGCACGCGACCCGGTTAGACCGGAATTCGGTTTCGATCGCCGCACGATTGGCGATGGTGGTGGTGGTGATTGGTGTTAATGGTGGTGATTGTGGCGATGTGGGGGTGGTGGTGGTCCACACGTCTTTTCGCTTCAGTTCCTGTTTGGGTAGGTGGTGTGGTGAGTGATGGTGATGGTGATGATGATGGTGGATGTGGTAATTCACCGAACGAATTCTCGGAATTCCATGACCATGGCGGTGATGTGGTAATGATGGTCGTGGTAGTGGCCTAGGTTCTCGCCTTCGCTTAAAACCATGTTTGCTGCTGCCTGGAGCCGCTTCCTACGCGTCCTTTCGGTTTTCATGGGGGTAAGGACTCCCAAAAACTCAACGGGCTCGTTTTGGACGCTAAAGCGGTCTTCTACCGCCGGCAGCGATGGCCTTAAAACGAACTTGCCAATGACAGCATTCGCAGCTAGCACGGTGAACGGGAATTCGTATCTTAGCGTGGACCTATCTCGACTGATTACTCGAGTTACTCGAGAACTGACGCAAAAACGGTGTGACTTAGCTGTGACTTTACTTCCGATTTCGGCGCGCGCTTCCGAATGCTGTGGCGTTGCACAGCCTGTTGCACACTTTGTTGCACAAAACGCGCACGCAACGTCCCTCAACCTACACCTAAAACCTTGAATAGACAACAACGCGCCCTCCCAGACGAATTGTTGAAGTAATTTTCCACATTCGGCCTGGAGGGCCATTTTACGCGGGTTTGATGAGGGTAGTCACTCGACACTTACTGCGCAGTCGTTAAAAGACCTCTTCCCGATTCTGACGCTCTTTGTTCAAGGCGGATGTACTGTTTGTGGCAAACCTCGGGAGAATTGTGCTGCACCATGCAGGCCTGTTCCGGCCCTAACGCCCAGGTGCTACAGGTTCGACGCCAAACCAGGGCGGAAACCTTACCAACCCAGCCATGGCAGGTTGGCGCCGGGCAGGCCTTGGGCAGGTTCTTCCTCTCAAAAAGCACTTGAGCCAGTTCCTGCAATCGGGTGTGCTCGGTTACGACCAATGGCACGTCACCGCTAACAGCGGCACAGTCGCGCTCGGCAACGTTATCGTGCTCGCAAGCACAATTCCTTATTAGTCGCTCCACGCGGTCGGTGGCCAACTCAAGTACACTCTAGAATTTCAGTCTTTTTTTCAAGTACGAGCATGAATACAAGGCCTACTCTCACACTTAGGGCAACACAATCGTACTCGGCCTTACGTGGACCCTACAAATTCCCAAGGCCCCGCCGCCCAAGTCGTAGGCCCAACTGCTTCGGGATCGGCACCCGCGTCCCAATGTGAACCGGGCTGCCGTCATCTCAGAATACGGAATTACGATTCGCTAACTATAGACATGGCGTTGCCGCAGTCGTCCATGATCAAACCAGTTTCCCATTCGCATTGTTACCGAATCGTAATTCCGCATTTTGAGGGAAACCGACCTCTTCAGCCGCGCGCGGGAATGCAAT
Source organism: Terriglobales bacterium (assembly GCA_051986135.1). Classification (GTDB taxonomy): domain Bacteria; phylum Acidobacteriota; class Terriglobia; order Terriglobales; family Acidobacteriaceae; genus Gp1-AA122. Next base: position 2,411 of record JBPYDQ010000290.1, read on the forward strand.
AATGACTAGCATTGAGACGATCAGTAAGAATGTCGGAACAAGTCTTCACCCCAAGCCTCACTGTCGAGGTCAATTTCCTCCTGGCTTCACTATTGGATTCCGTTCACCGGTGGAAGAACCGGCAACACAACCCTTTGGGCTTCCACACAATCACAGAGGAGACAGCTTTCAACCGGGGGGAACAGCGGCCATTGCAGTGGACATCGCAAACCAAGTGGCGGTGCCAGTGGATTGGTCTAATCATTCTTCTTGCCGGTGCGACTGGGATTCATGCGCAGCACGCCCGCAGTGAACTCCGCATTGACGTACATGATCCGCAGGGTGCATCAGTCGCTTCTACCGCCGAGTTGGTTAGTGACGGGAACCAATTTAGCCGAAGATTTCAAATCAATCACGACGGGCGCTACGTAGTTGAAGACCTTCCCTTTGGTATCTATCTACTGAGAGTGAATGCGGAAGGATTTGCTCCTTGGACAGACGTAGTGGAAATCTGGTCGGAGGTACCGAAACACATTGCAGTAACTTTGAGCCTAGCACCCGTGACCACCCAGGTTGAAGTCGCCGACTCGGTGACGCTGCTCGATCCTAACCGAACGGGGACTCAGTACTCAATCGGACATCAGGCTCTCTCGGAGAGCATCGCAACGCAGCCGGGAAGGGATCTTTCCGAGCTGGTGGACGATCTGCCCGGATGGCTGTATGAGGCTAATGGCGTCCTCCATCCGCGAGGCTCGGAGTATGACGTGCAATACGTCTTAAATGGAGTGCCGCTCACCGAGAATCGTTCACCTGCCTTTGCGCCATCGCTAGATGCCGACGATGTGGAGTCGATGCGCGTGTTGACTGCAGATTATCCAGCCGAGTATGGACGAAAACTCGGCGGCGTTATTGAGGTGACGACAGACAAAGATGTTCCTTCTGGACTGCACGGAAGAATCGATGCAAGCGGAGGTAGCTATTCGACGTTGGCGAGTTCCGGAGCGATATCGTACGCACGCGGGGCCAACCGATTCACGCTCGACGGTAATGGTTTCCATACCGATCGCTATCTGGACCCACCAGTGCTCGAAAACTTCACGAATACGGCAAATGCAGGTGGAGTCTCAGGTTCATACGAGCGGGAGTTCTCGGAGCGCGACCGGGTACGCATCACTGTCACGCACAACCTGGTACGATTTCTTGTTCCGAACTATCTTGTACAGCAAGCTGCCGGACAGCGCCAGAACATTCGAGACACGGAAAGCAGCGGGCAGATTTCCTTTCAGCATCTCATTTCCCACGATCTTTTGTTGAGCATCTCAGGCAACGTGCGGGATGCAAGCGCAGAGCTTTTTTCTAATCCCTTTTCAACTCCCGT
>JBPYDQ010000291.1:0-3289 GCA_051986135.1 Terriglobales bacterium
CCGGGAGTGAGAAGGATGTATTTCGTATTCCAAGTGGAATCCGTTCCCCAAGTCCATTGCGAAACCTCAATTAAAAGTCGTGTTCCGGAGGGGACCACTGGATAGTTTCGACGCCATTCCCGTCATAAACACTGCCGTCCGGCAATAGCTCGGGCGTTTGCTGGAGCGCAACTCGAAACGTGCCTCCAGGTTCAGCGACGTAGACGGTACTAGTATTTTTGCACGTACCTTCCGGCGAATGGCTGGCGACCACCACTCCATAGGCTCTGAATCCTTGCTGTGAATTGAAGACAGCGGTCTGCACTGAGCGCGATGCGACATCGTGGCCTTATCGTCCCGCACGCATTCTGCCTATTGAGTGATAAGCGGTTTGCCTTGCGCTGTCGCATTTGGTCGAAAACTGCAGAGAAGCAATCCAGCGTACCACAGGTAGGCCCATACCACATGAACCAAAATCCATTGTATGGCAGCATGACTGGCGATATCAGGCGTTATCACAACTGTGCGCCTTTTGTTCTTTTGTTCGCCCTGAAGGGGCGGTCACTGAGCGATATTGATTTAAACATCAATTCCATTCGTGTATCGCTCACGCGAAACTAACAACTTCGTTTCCCAAACGTGGCATGGTGCGAGGCAGCGGAACAGAACGTGTTGGCTCCAAATCAGGCTAATCGAATTCCCATCGCCGTGCCATTCTCCGTGCGATGCCGAAAAGCACCACGGCAATCCCCACGAGGACCAGTACCTGCGGCCAGAGATGAGAGACCGGTTCGTCTCGCCAGAAGATCTTGGTGAATCCGTCAATCGCCCACGCATTAATGGTCAGCAAGCCCGCTTTCTGCATTGCCTCCGGCATGAGGAAACGTGGAAACATGCTACCGCCAATGGCAGACATAACCAGAATGATGAGGGTGGAGAGTGCGCCGAGTTGCGCGCGCGTGTGGCAGATGCTAGCCAGCAATATGCCGAACGCCCCTACTGCCACAGCCGTGCAGATTCCCATCACTGTAAAGCCGGGAATGTGCATCCAGAAGTCCAACCTGAACACGATCCAGCCCCACAGGAACATCAGTACAAGTTGCGCGAACGCAAGCAGGGAGTTGAAGGTAAGCTTGCCCAGCATCAGCGAAGTCATGGTGACGTGCGAACTGAGCACGCGGTCAAGGGTGCCGCTTTCGGCTTCGTCAAGCAAGGCCCCGGCCGCACCGCTGGCCGTGAAGAGCAAGAACATCACTCCGATCGCAGCAGCATAGAAGGAGATCATAGGGTTGGTTTTGTTCTCGCCGATTACCGCGCGGGCCGTTACTGCGACGATTCCCCGGCTCGAACGGGATGTGGCCGCGCCGCTTTGTTCCTGCTCCCGCAGAGCGCGGAGGCCTGTGTTGAGCCGATCACGCTGCTCACGCGTGAGGCCGCCAGCGAATTGATCGAAGTACTTCGATCCCTGCTCAGCCAACAGATCGGGCATGGAGGTCATCGCAACCTTTTGCAGCAGACCCATAACCATTTGTGGTGCGACGCTGTCGCTCCTGTCTTCGAGCAATTGGATCGTTGGGCGATCGGTGTCCGAGGGGCTGAATGCAATGGGGTTCTTTCCGAAGCCGGAGGGAATAACCACGGCAATGGGTGCGGATCCCTCTTTGACGGCTGTCTCCGCCGTCACAGCGGTGTATTCGGGTTGATCAACGCCGTTCGCCGCTCCGGGTCGTGTCTCCACTACCAGCGGCCCTTCTTGCCTCAGGCCCTGAAGCAACCGCTCTGAGGCGAGGCTGTGGTCTTCATCCACCACAACTACTTTGACTTTGGGCGTGACGTCACGACGCCCGCCGAATATAACAGCGAAAATACTGAAGAAAACCACAGGCAGAATAAAACTCAGCGATAGCGCAGCGCGGTCGCGGCGCAAGGAAACGGCAGCGGCTCGAACAACAGCGAAGATCAATCGCGCAGCCCCCTTCCGGTCAAATGCAGAAAGACGGATTCGAGGTTCGGTCGGCGGAGCGAAACATCGACGAGTTCGAATCCTGCCGCCGAGGAGGCCGCCAAAAGGTCGGCAATCTCGGCTGGACGCTCGACTGTAAATTCCGCTACGCCATCTACCCCATGTCCACCTCGCTCAGCAACCCAGGCTGCGACCCGTTCGTCGGCCCCCGCAAAACGCGCGAGCACCTGGCTGCGCGAGCCGAACGCGCTCTGCACAAGTGCGGCATGTGTACCTTGCGCGATGACTTTGCCGTGATCGACAATCGCGATGCGATCACACAGTCGCTCGGCTTCTTCCATGTAGTGCGTGGTGTAAATGATTGATATGCCCTCGTCGCGCAGTTTGTCAATCATTTCGAAAATATGGTTGCGCGACTGCGGATCGACGCCGACAGTGGGCTCGTCCATCAAGACCAGCTTCGGATGGTGGATGAGGCCAGCAGCCATGTTGAGTCGGCGCTTCATTCCTCCGGAAAGATTTCTGACCAACTCAGTGGAGCGATCAGTGAGAGTTGCCCACCCGAGGCACTGTTCGACGGACTGTGCAAGTGGCGCGCCACTGAGGCCGTGATATCGGCCGAATGTTTGCAGATTCTCGCGGCAGGTGAGCCTGGGATAGAGCGCCAATTCCTGGGGAATCCATCCCAGAGCATTGCGCGCTGTCATCGTATCGGGAGGCGAGCCGAAAACAAAGATCGTGCCAGCGTCGGGAATCAAGCGGCCAACGATGCTGCGAATCAACGTGCTCTTGCCGGCACCGTTAGGGCCGAGGAGTCCCAGGCATTCTCCGCTGCCCAGCTCGAGCGTGATGCCATCAACGGCAGTCACGTGGCCAAAATGTTTGACCAGCGCGTCAATACGCAACGGTAAAGAGGAATTGCGGGAAGACACCAGTATTCTCCTCAAAGCCCTAGGTTATACCCGATCATACTAGTGAATACGCGGCAAAATCCGCGACGGTTCTCGGTCTACGACACTTATGACGCCAATCCTGAAAGAAGCCAACGCCGAGTACACGAAACTGCATGAGGCCGCGTAAACCATGGGTGACGAAAACAGGCGATCACTCAAAACCGAGAGTGTCAGCCTTTTCTGTTGTGATCCGCAGGCAGCAGCATTCGTTGCGAACGAAGAAGGCACTCCACAAGGAGGGTCGATCAGCGTTTTGCTGAGTAATGCGTATCTACACTACGTGCTCGATCTGTGGTTCGAGCGAGTGGTCAAGCCTCGATTACGAGGAGAGGCCTATCTGGTGCGATACATCGACGACTTTGTATTGTGCTTTCAGTATCGCGAGGATGCTCTT
>JBPYDQ010000292.1:0-4170 GCA_051986135.1 Terriglobales bacterium
GACGTCGAGGTTCAATTCGTTCGAAGTTCGGTGCCGTGACTTGGAGCAATGCATAAACGGATGTTGGACAACGTGAAGATTGGGTCGGGTCGCTCTGCCAAGCGTCTGAAATAATCGTGCCAAGTCAAACATTTGATCATTCGGTGCCACGACTATACGCGGGCGCAACTTCACTGGATCTGCTGGTGGCAATGCGGCCAGGTCGCGGATGGCCTGCTGAGTTACGTCGGAGGAGGCGCCTTCAGAGAAATCGGTAATGCCGCCTCGGAAGTCAGCCCAGCTACCTGAACCGCTGCGAGTCGATAATAGGTAGCGACCGATTCATCCGTGACCGCATAATGAAACTTGCCATTAAAGATCTTATTGCCCGGTTGTATTTCGCGGGCCGAACGCCCTACTGGACATTTTAGGCTGCTTTCCGAAGGACGCTGAATTCAGTCTTGGTCACCGGCGCTCCGCTTTATCCTAGACGGGTCTTCGGCAGCCGTCGTTGCCGCGGAGCAAGCGATGCACGAATTTCCGGATCACTGCTCCGTTCGTCATGCGTAGTGTCCGCCGCCGGGCGGCTACGTCCTAACAGGCTTTCGAGGCCCAAGCCCGGATGTCGCTAGGGCCACACAGTTTCGGGTCGGCAACAGCGGGAATCCGGGCGGACGACCCAAGACAGCTCCGCTATCGCAAGCGTGCCGCGAGATGCTGGTGGCACAGCCTATTCCGGGCGACCCCAAGCACCGCACCTGTGCCGAGAAGATTGCCCGCGTACTCGGGGAGAAAGCCGCCGACGGTGATATCCGCGCCGCTCAGGAAATGGCGGATCGCGCTGAAAGCCGGCCGCGGCAGGCTATCGAAATCGAGCACACCCGCTCGCGCGAAGCTTTCGAGCGCATGAACAGCCGAGGAGCTGGGGGCGTATGCGGTCTCCGGCACCTTGCCGGAATGGTTTCCGAAGGAAGGTGAAAGTGTCCAGTGAGCGGACGGAAGGCCCGCGAGCTGTTCGCCGGCCCGAGGATTTTTCGCTTGGCTCGCCCGAATCCCGCGCAGCAGCAGGGGCACGGTTAGACGGGCAAGTTTGCCGATAACCCGACTTGAGAAGCGAAAGGGAGTGCGTCAACAAGCTAATAAGCTTAAGAACTGGATTCAGGATGCCGAGTTCTGGCATCGGTGTCTCAGCCAAGGCGGGGACTTACACCGGGGAGACTGCTTCCGGCTCCTTCCCGGCACGATTCAAACTGACGTAGCCTGCCAACCCAACACTCCCTTACAATCCGCAGGACGAGGTAATGAAAAACGATGAGCACAATCCGGCCGCGTGAGTCAAAGAGCACACAGCTACGAATCGTTATCGCAGGCGCCGTTGGCGCGTTGGTGTTCGGCTTGAGTATTCGGCCTGGCTTGGGCGATACGCCCTTTGGCCCTAACAATCCGTTCTACTCAACCAGCACTTTGACTTTTCAGGCGCCACCGTTCGACAAAATCAAGGACACCGATTATCAGCCGGCAATTGAAGCAGGTATGGCGCAGCAACGCATGGAGATGCGGGCAATTGCCGAAAACTCAGCCCCGCCGACCTTTGAGAACACGATTGTCGCCATGGAAAAGACAGGGCAGCTGTTAGCGCGGGTGATGGGAGCATTCGGGGCTGTCAGTTTATCGAACCTGAATCCTGAACTGCAGAAAGTGAAGGATATGGAGGCCCCCAAGCTCGCCGCGCACAACGATGCGATCTTCCTCGACTTGAAGCTGTTCGCGCGTGTTGCAACAGTCTATAAGCAAAGACTCTCCCTAAATCTCGATCCGGAATCCCTGCGGCTTGTGGAATTTGACTACAAGAAATTTGTGCACTCTGGGGCCAACCTCTCTGTTTCCGACAAGGCCAAACTGAAAAAGCTTAACGAAGAGGAGTCAAGCCTTTCTACCGCATTCGAGTCTAAATTGCTTGCTGCGGCCAAAGCTGCGGCTTATGTCACCACGGACAAGGAAGCGCTTGCTGGGCTGGGCGACGTGCAAATGGCGGCAGCTATGCAAGCAGCAAAGGAGCGCAAACTAAAGGGATACTTACTTCCTCTGCAGAACACGACGCAACAACCCAGCCTGTCGACACTGAGCGACCGCTCAACCCGCGAGGCGATCTTCCAGAATTCCTGGACTCGGGCAGAACGCGGCGCGCCAAACGATACCCGCGACGTAATCGCTCGTTTGGCTCAGCTTCGTGCCGAGAAGGCCAAGTTGCTTGGCTTTCCGAACTACGCGGCTTGGAGACTGGAAGACCAGATGGCTGGCAATCCCGAGGCCGCATTGAAATTCGTGGATGCTCTGGCGTCGAGCGCAAGGGCGAAAGCCATCGACGAAGCGAACGAGATTCAAAAAGCGATCGACGCGGAGCAGAGTGGTTTGAAGTTGCAACCATGGGATTGGGAGTTCTACGCTGAGCAGGTCCGTAAACGAAAATACGATCTGGATGAAGCGCAGATCAGGCCGTATCTCGAATTAAACAATGTGCTCCAAAACGGCCTTTTCTACGCTGCCAACCGACTCTACGGACTCACCTTCAAAGAACGCCGTGATATTCCTGTCTACAACCCCGACGTGCGCGTATTTGAGGTCACTGATTCCAATGGCAAACCGCTCGCGCTTTGGTATTGCGACTACTTTAAGCGCGATAACAAAATTGGCGGCGCTTTTATGGACAGCTTTGTCGAAAGGTCTAAACTGCTCGGCACCTCACCCGTAATCTACAACGTTGCGAACTTCACTAAACCCGCTGCGGACCAGCCGACCCTCCTCACCTTTGACAACGTAAAGGATATGTTCCACGAATTCGGTCATGCCCTGCACGCTATGTTTGCCGACACCATGTACCCCAGTCTTTCAGGTACCCAGGTGCCGCGCGACTTCGTGGAGTTTCCATCTCAGTTCAACGAACACTGGGCCACTGACCCGGCGGTCCTGAATAACTATGCCAAGGACTACAAAACTGGCGCCCCCATGCCTGAGGAACTGGCCGGCACGATCAGGAAGGCCTTAACCTTCAACCAGGGTTACGAGCTCACTGAGCTACTCGCCGCGGCGGAGCTCGATATGCGCTGGCATATGCTCCCGGCCAGCACTTCGCGGCAGCAGCCTGAGGAGTTTGAAACGGAGGCATTGCGAAAGGCAGGGCTCGATCTTAGCTACGTGCCTCCGCGTTACCGCTCGAGTTATTTCTGGCACATCTGGGGGGGCGATTATGCTGCCGGCTACTACGCTTATTTGTGGAGCGAGATGTTGGACGATAATGCTTTCCAATGGTTCGAAGACCACGGTGGCTTGACACGCGCCAACGGCGACCGCTTCCGTCAGATGATCCTTTCACGTGGCAACACCGAAGACCTCTCCAAAATGTACGCGGCCTGGCTTGGCGGAGAACCTAGCATTAAGCCGATGCTGAAATACCGCGGTCTCGGTCCTTTGAACTGAACCTGACGGATGCACTCATTCACGAAACTACGGCTGCAGATTCATGCGCCGCAGCAGGCCGGCGAAGTGCGGGTCCGAGCGAAGAGAGGCGAAGATTGGGTAGACGCGCAACCAAAACCGTTCGCCTCCACACCGAAGATGCATCGCCTGGTACAGGCATTCAGACGAAACTGTTTTGCGTGAGTGTGATTACATCGGCATCCGACATCTACTCGACGAGGGGCGTTCGGGGAGCTTCCCCGGGGGTTCGGAAGGCTCATTTTATACGCTGCGTTGAAGCCACGCCGCGGTTTAAGAAAACGCGGATTGAACAATAGGCAGAACTGTGAGGTGCCGAGACTGCCACGCCCGCCAAGAAACGCAAGAGAGCCTAGGCACTAAGTGAATGGCCGACCTTCTTACCGAACCTCCGTGCCAGGCCGAGCACAAGACATGCCGCTAGCAAATAGGACCAGCGATGATGGTTCGGGCGCGGGTGTGATGCTGCCGCTGAATTTTGCAAACAAGATCCCCGACCCTTGCACGAAGCCGGTCGGAACAATTGACCCGCCAGCGAAGCCCACCAACGAACCCGCCTTTGGTGCTGTGGTGAAAATAAGGGTTAGGTCGGCGGAGAGGGAGCTGTTGAAGGCAATAATGCTCCAATCGTTGCCTTCTGGTAGCGACCCAATTTCAAAGGGGGGCGTTTGTTCATCAGGTCGGCAAACCAGGAAA
>JBPYDQ010000293.1:0-3491 GCA_051986135.1 Terriglobales bacterium
GCAAAGCGCTCCTCCAGTCGACTCGGTCGACACTGCCACAGTGCTAAATGAGGCGGCCGCGTTCTATCAAGAGCAGCTCGATCGCTACCCTGAGGCACTGCGATATCTTGAGCAACGCGGACTGCACGATCCTGCATTGATCAAAGAGCTGCGGATCGGCTATGCTCCCGGCGGATGCCTGCGCCGGCATCTCACCACTCAAGGCTATTCTTTCGATCTTCTGCGCCAGGTTGGCCTGCTTAACTCTCAAGGTCGCGACACCTTCTACGGTCGCGTCGTTTTCCCCTGCCGGCACGGCGGACGCATTGTCAACCTCTACGGCCGCAGCCTAGGCGATGCCTTTGCCCATCGATTTCTGCCTCGCCCCAAAGGCGGCTTGTATGCCTGGGAGCAGGTTCGGCATTGCCCTGAGGTAATTCTCGTCGAGGGGCTGTTCGACTACGCCGTGTTGTGGCAGGCAGGTTTTCATCACCTCACCTGCTCATTGGGCACTCACCTCAACGCCTGCCAGTTTCGGCAACTGTGCGACAACAAACGCACGGTGTATCTCACCTTCGATGTTGACCCCAATGGCAGCGGTCAACAAGCCTCGCAGCAGCTTGCCTATCGTCTCCAGGCGCGAGGTATTGCCACTCGCCGCGTCCTCCTGCCTGCTGGCCATGATCCCAACCACTTCTTCGTCCAGGGCGGTGATGCGCGACAGTTCCAGTCTCTGCTGGAGGCGGCTCAGCCATGAAGTTCCGCGTGATCTATCAGCACTCCCATGACGCACGCAGCCCGATTCACATAATCGAGCAAACCACCGGCTGCGAGGTCGGCTGGATTAATCGTTATCTAGACCGCGAATACGTCCGTCGCCTAGCGGACACGACTCTGCGAACCTACGCTCACAACCTGCTGCACTTCGTTCGCTGGTGGGAAAGCATTCATCACACCGGCGATATCGTGGAAGGAGACCTTACCGAGTCGACACTCTTGGATTACGTGCGCTTCCAGTCCAGCCAACAACCTCGGCCTTCGGCTTCCCTCATCAATGACCGCGTTGCCGTCACGGATCGCGCTCTGCGCAACCAGTTCCCGAACGCTCCTTGTCAGATCGCTCGCGGTTTTCACCAAGCTTTCTTGCGGCGTGGACCCATGGGCCTTGCACGCCCACGGTTGGCAATCAGCCGGCTGCGAGTGCGGGTGCCTAAACAGAACATCGTGCCCCTCTCCGTGAATGAAGTGGCTCGCTTCTGGTCGAGTTTTCGTGCTTCTCGCGACTTGGCCATCGTGGGTTTGATGCTCCTGCATGGGCTCCGCTCTGCCGAAGTCTTGGCTTTGAATCTCGACGACGTGTTGCTTTACGAAGCTCAGCTCCGCGTTCGCGGCAAAGGCAACAAACTTCGCTTCCTCCCACTAGCGCCGGAAACCGTTCAACTGCTCGAGCACTATCTGCACCTGGAACGAACTAGTCTCTGCACGGCTGCGTTATTCGTATTGTTGAAAGGACCGACCCGCGGTACCCGTATGACCCCAGCGGGATTACGTTCCTTATTCCGCTATCATCGCCGGACCACCGGCATTCCCCTCGCCAATCCTCACCGGTTTCGTCACACCTTTGCCTGCGACATGGTACGTGCCGGTATGAGTCTGCCCGCGCTGATGCAGCTGATGGGGCACGCTGGTATCCAGACTACCCTGCGCTACGTGCACGTCACACCACAAGACGTCTATCTGGAGTATGCCCGGGCAGTGGCGCAGCGCATTCGCCCTCTTCCCAAAATCTCATCATGAACCGCACGCGCCGCCCGCCGCTTCTCCATCCTCTGGCCTCAGTCTTCGAGCGCGCGGTCGATTCCCTGGGCGCAGCCCTCAGTCCCGATACCACTCGCCACTACCGTGGAACCGTGCGCAAATTCTTGAGTTATCTCGCCAGCCATCATCCTCAGGTGAACTGCCTGCACCAATTGCGGCGTGATCACATCCTAGACTGGATGTCCCATCTGCACTCGCAAGTGCCGCTCCTGACCACCGAATCCTACATCAATCGGCTCATTGCTCTACGTTCCCTCGGCAATGAACTCGCTTGGAAGGAACAGCTTCCTGAACTTGCTCATCTGATCCGCCGTGAGGATATTCCGCGTACTCCTCACCGGCTCCCACGGCCGCTCACAGGCCAGCAGGATGAGCTCCTGCAGCAGGAGTTCATCCGCCGCAACGACCTCGGAAGCACTGTCTTTCTGTTGATTCGGCACACCGGTATGCGCATCGGGGAATGCGCCGACTTGTCCTGCGATTGCCTGCGCTCCACGGGCCCGAAACAATGGGCCATTCATGTGCCCCTAGGTAAGCTGCAAACCGAGCGCATGGTCCCCGTCGATGCATTCGCCGCTCAGCTGGTCCAACGCCTTCGGTTCTTTCGTGCCCTGGATCCTCTGCCTAGCGACGGGCATCTTCTGGCCCGCCACAGCGGCAAAGCCGCGCTCGTTCGGCAACTTCGTGATTACCTGCACCAAGTCTGCTACGCTCTCAATCTCTCCAGCCGCATTGTTCCCCATCAGCTTCGTCACACCTATGCCACGGAGATGCTTCGAGCCGGGGTTGGTTTTCCTATCCTGATGAAGTTACTGGGCCACGCCGACCCCGACATGACCATGCGCTACACCGAAGTCACGTTGACTGATCTCCAGAGAGAGTTCCATCGGGCTCGTTCCCTGCCGCGGCATCTTGTGCCACAGCCGAAGGCTCCCTCCCCTCGCCTTTCATCTGGCCTCGATAGCGTGATTGATTCTTTGCTTGCCGCTCAACATGTGCTGGAGATGTTCCGCCGCACACTGCCTCAAGGTTTTTCCCGCTCTTGTCTCGATCGGCTCTCAAACCGTCTTAGCAAGATCCTCAGCGAAGCACGCAAACTCTGTGAACCCTGAGAGCGGGCAGAGATTGGCCGGTTATGTCGGCTACCCGGAAACCACGAAGAGTTGTTCAATTGATTTCATAAAGTCGTCGGCCCCCTGAATGCTGAGTACACTTGGAAGTGCCTAACGACCAAGGGCTCGGCAAAAAGGAGGCCGAAGATGTTCATTATAGGTTGTGACTATCGTTTCCCACATTGGAAAACATGTCGCGGTCATCGGTTGCCTCCTCAAGTTGCCTCGCTGTTTGGGAACAGGCACTGCGAGGACCGACAGGCACGCCTTCTCATTCTGTTTTGGTTCCGGTTCCTTCGGCCACCGCCGACCAAGCCCTTGCTTCTGACGACTTCACATCTTCGACGAATGAATAAGAACGAGGCGATGTCTTCTTAATCGTCAGCCGGACTTGGCCTGGCTTACCCTTGATCGTTGTGTCCCTCGTCCAGGTCCAGGTATCGTCCCCAGTTGTTCCTCGCCAACGTTCAATCTTCCCGGACGCACTGTCGTAGCTGGTATGGGTAAAGACCTTTTCCCCCGAGTCGTACCCGATGATTGTGAGTTCTGCCAGCTTTCCCTCGGAATAGGAGTGGGCCAGCA
>JBPYDQ010000294.1:0-3502 GCA_051986135.1 Terriglobales bacterium
TTTGATCAGCGAGCCGTATCCGAAGATGAAGTTCCCCGGCTGGCCAGGCAGCATCTGCCCCCAATAATTCCGGGCCGAAGTGGAGCTCGATAGGGCGACAAGAAGCACCGTTACAATCAGCAACCGGGCGGTACGCATGTTCTCGGTCTCCCTCCCGCGACAGTGCCGCACTGCCCGGAAGTTTTCCACCCACCAGCTGCTACGTCATTCTGGCGGTCTCATGAGCAGCTTTGGGGGGGCTGAAGTGAACGAGCACGGTCTCCCGTATTGTGACGCTCTTGGCCCAGCGACAGGGTGTGTGCCGGGTACACATCCGGTTCCATTAGAAAGCCTTGCTGGTTTTCCTGCGGAGCATAGCTTTCTTGCGCCTGCCACCGCGCAACCATCAGCTAAACGTTTTTCCGCACGCGGAACCGAAATAGGAACGATTTCAGGCCATAGGCGGGGTGCGAATGGCCTGCAAAAGTGCGAAGCCCCGTTCGGTCAGGCATACACAGAAAGGAACAGCAAATGATATGTACCTTAGTCTATCGATTATTGCCCATGCTCTATTGGCACCGTGCTCTCCGGCCCGGACGCTGTCAGCGCGCCCGACTGGCGCAGCGTGCCGCGCGAAAGTTGTAGCTTCGGCTGCACTACGAGACGGTGGTGATTTGTCGCTCACTCGCCCTGGCCCGCGCCGTGGGTGCGAGCGCTACTGGTACGCGCGGACTATACTTGATGCTCTCTGGCGAATAGGACGGTTCTTCTTACCGAAGCGTCGATTTGGCACCGATGTCAGCGGCTTGGCTAGCGCCAACATGATGTTGGCCTTTTGTGCGCTGGAGAGGCTTAAAGATGACAGTCCGGGCAGGCAATCTATTTGCGGACGTTTCAACCGCCAGCGCGGGAGAAGAGGTGTTCAGCGAAATCTTCGCCCAGCCTGGATTGAAGATCGAGCGCATCATATCGCAGGGGCAAACTAGCTCGCCAGGGTTCTGGTATGATCAGGCGTGGAACGAATGGGTGATCGTGCTCAAAGGTAGCGCCACATTGCAGCTCGCAGACGAGCCTGCCACGCGGGCGTTGGGCGAAGGCGACTACGTCTTCATCCCCGCGAGGAAACGCCACCGCGTCGAGTGGACGGACCCGCAACAGCCGACGATTTGGCTGGCTGTCCACTTCGAGTGAGCGCTTGTGGCTCAAGGTCAAAAACCCGGCGGCGCTGGCCGTGCGGCGCGAGGCGGAAGAGGATTGGCGCTGACCCCGAGCGGGCACGACGCGAATCAGGCTGCCATCACGAGGCTTCCGCGTTGGGCCAGGACCGGGCCGCATCACATGAATCGCTCGTCGCACGCTCGCTGCGTGGGTTGAGTGGGAGGACCATGAGGACTGGTCGTAGTATTTGCTTCCGACTTTCAGGCCCCGCCGCTCCAAGCGGTATTCCTCGAAACCGGCCGCCTTGTAGAGCCAACGAGCGGCGACGTTTGAAGCTATCACCGTCAAACAAACTCGTTCGACGAGAGTCCGGGCATGAGCAACAACCTGCTGCACGAGGGCTGCCGCTAGGCCCGTCCCACGCGCCTCCGGCCGGACGGACATTCCCCACAACACGCCCTTATGCCGTAATGGCAACGATTTCACCAAGTGCTTCCCCCTGGTCGTGGCGGCCGTTGCGGCGCTGCCGGTGCGTTCTTGCCGTGAATTCATTCCACGCAGGCGCTGCCGGTCAAGTTCCGATGCGGTCATTAAATTCATGACCTCGCCTCGCACTAGCCCTGATCGCGGTTTTCTCCCAGCGCATGCGCGAGCGCGATTAGGTAGGCGGTGCCGGTCGTGAACAGCATCACAGTCAGTGCCAGCGCGAACGGTGCGAGATTGGGAGGGACCGGCCAGCCAACAGCATTGAGCAGCAGGCAGACCCCGGCAAGGAACTGAAGAAGAAGTAAGAGGCCAACGTAAAAGGGGATCGGCTCATTGGTGGCCGCCCGACGACGCCCTGGTGTCATGCCGACAAACAGGAATATGGGGATGGCCATGATCGCGCTCGATACACGCCAGACGGATGCATGCGGCATCCCAAAGAACGCCAGCAGCTGCGGCAACAGCCCCCCAGCTGCGACTATGAAGCCCGCCTGCATGAAGGCGAGGGTAAAATAGCTGTCGTAACTCGTCATCTGGCCACCGATGGTCTGGCGGAACACTAGTAGCAATGCAGAGAACCCAACAAAGGTGACGGAGATGGTGGCCAAGGCATAGAGATAGTTAGCGCCGGGCAATTCCATGGATAAGCCCTCAGACGCGACCGACCATAACGGTGAATTCTGCGCCCGCAAACCGGCCGGTCATCAAGAATCCGGCGGCACCGGCAGTGCGGCGCGAAGCCGAGGAGGATTGGGGCCGCTGACGCCGAGCCGCGACACCGCTGGTGCTTGCGGGTATAGTCAGCGGGTGATGAGCGAGGGGGGTTGTCATGGGCATTGATGACGCGGCCAAACTGGATTTTGCATTCTCTGACAGGGCTTCGCGCTCGGAATACTGGTACTTTTTACTGTTTTACAACGTCGGTGTGTTAGCGAGTGTCGCAATCGATACGCGGATCATTGGACTGCCAATCATCGCCTGGACCTTCATCCTGGCCACAATCCTGCCTTTGCTGTCGGTGTCCGTTCGTCGGCTTCACGATTTGGATCGCAGCGGCTGGTGCGTACTGCTGGACCTGGTCCCGCTAGTTGGGTGGATCATTCTGCTCATTTGGTTCTGCACAAAGGGCACCGATGGTCCGAACCGCTTCGGTGCGGACCGGCTGGCCAGCTTGGGACAAATCAGACCGCGACCAGTATAGTGATCGCCTCGTCGCTTGGCCTTACCGAGCTTGGCTGTGAGGGGGAGGGCAACATGAAAAAATTCTCCAGGTTTGTTTGTGCTGGAGCTGTTGGTGCCGTCATGATGGTAGGCCTTGCTGGAGAGGCGACAGTTCAAGCAGGCGGATGTAATGTGCCACAACCGCTTGATATGTTTCCTTTGGCAGCACTCTTCTGTGTTCGGGTCTACGACTTGCCAGATCGTCACTGTTGTGGACAGTCATATCACGTTAAGAACTCTACACACCATGATCGAAAACGGCACGAGCAAAAGCTAATTGAAGGGAAGAGGTGCGCGTGTTGACTTACCCAAAGTTATATTAGGGTTCCTAATATTACGGTCCTAATAAGCCTTAGAGCTGAAGGCACGCGATGGCATACGAAAACCACTGGCTGCCCGGCTTCAACTTCAGTGTCGAGGAGTGGGACGCGAAGGGGCAGACCTACTAGACGCTGGCCATCTGCCGCTCGCTCGCCCTGGCCCGCGCCGTGTTCGCGGTTGTGGTCGCCGAGAAGCCCCGCGCGCCGATTTATGATCCGCCAGCGCATCCGCGTCGTGAAGCGGCACCCGGAGGGCGACTGGTGAGCCACGCATGGATTTATGCTCGCCAGAATGGCTTGTACATCTCTGCTTGGGCCTCGGTATACTTCGGACAGAA